>NZ_NEVB01000009.1:0-16493 GCF_002259925.1 Aeromonas sp. A35_P
CCCTAAGCGCCTGATCAACTCCGGTCAATTGGGCAATATCACGCTGACACCCAAGCGAGGCCTTGATATTCGCCTCGGCACACCAGCAAATCAGGTTACCATCAAGAATTATTGCGCGGCCGAAGGAGAATATAACAAGCCGCATGAGGTCAGAAGTGATGGCACCTATGCCATCTTTGCCGATGAAGACATGGCTTATTACACTTATGAGCCAAAACAGGTTAGCCAGACGCAAAGCACTCAGCTGACCATGGGAGCCGATGGCGCTTATAATCCTGCCATGACTTGGGGCTTTCTCTCATTCAACCTGGGTGAATATGTCGCCAAATATGGCAACAGAAAACCGAGCTCGGTTTCATTGAGAATTGAGCAGTACGATCCCGGCACCGTATATATTTCCAGTTACTGGAGTTACTACTTCTTCAGCGCCAACGCCTCAACCTGGGCGATGCGACAAAACAGCTGGAAAGAGAGCCGGCCCAAGTTCAGCGATAAAATCACCTACTCCAATGCACAGGTGGCCTGGGTTGATGTCACTGACTTGTTCAATGCCGCCCTGGACAGGGCAAAAACGGGGAGTGGCGATGTCTATGAACAGCCAAGGTTGAGTTTCGCGCTCGACCCGGGTTATGCCAGTTACTACGATAAATATGTCTATACCTCGGAGGCAACTCCGGTCAAATCGCCCCAGCTGACCATCAACTTCTAAACGAACGGCAAGCGCAACTGCGGCCCTGCCGGCCATAAAAAAGTCCCTGCCATGGCAGGGACTTTTCATTTGGGTGCGCGCTCTGCATTGTGGTCGCAGCGACAACCCCAATCCGTGCTTCCCCCGTCAACCAGGGTACAAAGTCAGCGGTCGGCATCCTTTTTCTTGCGGATGCTCAGCCCCAGCTCGCGGCCGCGCAGACGGGCGTAGTAGATGGTGCCGATGAAGGCGAGCACGGTGAACACCAGCTCCACCACCGCCAGCCAACGCTCCCCTTCATCCGTGGTGATCAGGGTCAGGGCGTGCAGGAAGTAGGGCATCAGCACGAAGTTGCCCCAGGCGTGGGTGTAGGGGTTGCCCTGCACGATTCCCTTGAGCGGGAACAGCAGCGGCACCGTCCAGATCACCGGCAGCAGCCAGGAGTTGAGATCCGGGTGGGGCGAGAGCCAGAGGTGCCACAGCAGCACCCAGCCCAGCAGGCCGAAAAAGCCGACCAGGGTCAGCAGACGGGCGAAGCGGGTGCTCACTTGAGGATCTCCAGCACCTGCTCGGGCGGGCGGCCGATGCGAGCCTGACCGTTCTTGATCACGATGGGCCGCTCGATGAGCTTGGGATACTGGTGCATGGCGCGAATGGGGGCGTCGCCGCTCACCTCGCCCAGGCCCAGCTCCTTGTAGAGATCTTCCTTGGTGCGCATCAGCTGGCGCGGATCGCTGAATCCCAGCTGGCTCAGCAGGGTGCGGATCTCTTCCTCGCTCGGGGCCTGCTCCAGATAGAGCACCACAGCCGGGGCGATCCCGTGCTGTTCCAGCAAGGCCAGGGTTTCACGGCTCTTGGAGCAGCGCGGATTGTGGTAGATTTGGGTCTCGCTCATGATAACTCCCTGATTAATCGCAAGATGGGACAAGAAACGGCGCTATTGTAGGGGAAACTGATGGTCAGGGTAAGCGCGAGAGTGCAGGAATTGAAACGAATTTGTTGGCTGATTGTGGCCGGCCTGCTGACGGCCTGCAGCCCGGCGCCCCAGTTCACCGACAGCAAGAACCAGCCGGCGGCCCTGGCCGACTTTGCCGGCAAACCGCTGTTGGTCAACTACTTCGCCCCCTGGTGCGCCCCCTGCCTGCGGGAGCTGCCGCAGCTGGAGGCGCTGGCACGGGAGGGAGAGATCGCCGTGGTGATGGTCAACTACGACCCGGCCACGCCGGCCGAGCTCGACCAACTGGCCGGGCAGTACCGCATCAGGGTGCCGCTGCTCATCGCCCGCCAGGAGGCGAGCCTCCCCTTCCCCCGCCCCGCCGGGCTGCCCACCAGCTACCTGCTCGATGGTAAAGGAAAACTCCTGCAGACCCTGGTGGGGGAGCTCACCCCGTCGCAGTTCGAGGCCCTCAGGGCCTCCGTCAAACCAATGGCCCACTGATGCCAACGGCGCAGGCGGCGCCAGCCGGCTGGCTTTCCCGCCATCTACCATGGTCTTTGCCATCAACCGCCTGCATCAACGACAAGGGCGCACCCAGGTGCGCCCTTGTCGTGAACGAGAGCCGCTGGCCCATCAGCCCTTGAGGCTGTCGAGATCCTTCTTGGCCCGCTCCAGCTCGGTGATACGCGCCTCCAGCCGGGCCAGGGTCAACTTGTCGTTGGTGGTGCCGCGCGCCACGATCAGCTCGTCGATGGCCGCCTGGTAGTCACCGCGCAGGGAGAGCATCTCGGCGCGTGCCATGTGCAGATCGGTCATCCTGCCCGCCTTGCGATAGGCATCGGAGAGCAGGCTCCAGGCCAGGTTGTTCTCTTCGTGCTCGCGAGCATAGGGATCGAGAATGGCGATGGACTTCTTGTAGTTGCCCCCTTCCAGATAGGCGTTGCCGAGGTTCACCACCACCACTTCGTTGTCCGGCATGCGGGTGCGGAACTTCTCGAGCCGGGCAATGGCCTGGGCGCTGCGCCCCTTGGCCAAGTCGATGTCGGTGAGGGCATCCACCACGAACAGATCTTCCGGATGGCGGGTCGCCAGCTCCTGCATCAGGGCGTCGGCCTCGTCGGTGCGCTTGAGCTGCAGCAGCGCCAGCGCCTTGCCGTAGGTGGCCGCATCCTTGAGCGGGTAGTCCCCCTTCTGCAACCGGTTGTCGAAATAGGTGAGCAGGGCCTGCGGGCTCTCGGTGCCATAACGCACCTGGATACGCACCTTGGCCAGCCAGAAGTCGAGGCTGGCCGGCAGATTGCGACGGCCATAACTGCCCGCCCGGGCGCGCGCCTCGCTGATCCGGGTCTCCGGCAGCGGGTGAGTCAGCAACATCTCTGGCGGCTTGCTGGCGTAGCGATACTCGGCCGCCAGCTTCTGGAAGAAGTTGGCCATGCCCATGGGATCGAAGCCGGCGTCATACAGCGTCTTCATGCCGATCCGATCCGCTTCGTATTCGTTGTCGCGGGTGTAGTTGATGGCCGACTGCATGGAGAGACCGAGCGTGGTCTGCAGCGCGGCGATCCCCGCGGTGGGGTTGATCACCGCCAGCGCAATGGAGCCCACCAGCCCGGCCAGGGTCATGGCGGAGCTGCTCGCCTGCGCCTCCATGTAGCGGGCGATGTGGCGCTGGGTCACGTGGGTGATTTCGTGGGCCAGTACCGAGGCGAGCTCGCTCTCGCTGTCGGCATAGAGAAACAGGCCGGTGTGCACCTTGACCCGCCCGCCGAGGAAGGCGGCCGCGTTGATGCTGGGGTCGTTGATGAGGAAAAAGGTAAAGGGGAAACGCACCCCGTCGGCGTTGGAGAGCAGTCGCTGACCCAGATCGTCGATGTACTGGCTCAGCACGGGATCATCTATGATCGGCAAACCGGCCCGGGCAAAGCGCATGAAGGCGTTGCCGTAGCGCACCTCCTGCTCGATGGGCAGGGCGGCCACCCCGGCGGTGCCGATATCGGGAAGCTGGTTGCTGGCCTGGGCATGGAAAGTGGCGCCCATCAGGGAAGCCAGCAGGGGGAGCGATGCCATCAGGGGGGAAAAGCGTGCCACGTTATCTCTATCTCCAATCAGACCCTACCGGGACACCGGCAGAATACCCTTGCCCATCAAGGGCTACAAGCGTTGTTTCGCGCCCTCATCACGGCCATAATAACCGCCTCACGCGCGATGGAGCCTGCATGGAACACCTCGACCTGACCCCCTGGCGTTGCCCCGAGCCGCTGATCCGGCTCAAGCTCTGGCTGCGCCAGGCCAAAACCGGTCAAGCCCTCTCCATCCGGCTGGCCGATGCCGGTTCCCGGCAGGACATTCCCGCCTATCTGCAACGCCAGGGTTACCCCTTCACCTTGCAGGAAGCGCCGGACAATACCCTCTCTTTGCAGTTGGTGGTCGGGGCCAGGCACCACAGCCAGCCCCAGTAACGTAAAGGATGTCGTCATGCTAGAAGTCATCAAACGCTGGTATCAGACCCGCTTCTCCGATCCCGATGCCGTCACCCTGTTTCTGCTGCTGGTGGCCTGTTTCGCCGTGCTCTGGCTGTTTGGTGACCTGCTGGCGCCGCTGTTGGTGGCGCTGGTGATGGCCTACCTGCTGGAGTGGCCGGTGAGCCGGCTGCAGCGGGTCGGGCTCTCCCGCACCCTGGCCACCAGCCTCATCCTGCTTTTGTTCATCGCCCTGATCGCGATGGCGTTTCTCGGCCTTATCCCGACCCTGGCAAGCCAGGGGCTGAACCTGGCCAAGGAGTCCCCGGCCATGCTGACCCATGCCCAGGACTATGTGCGCACCCTGCCGGACAAATACCCCGAGCTGGTCGATGTCAGCCTGGTGGAGACCGTCATCGACAACATGCGCCAACGCATCCTGAGCGGAGGCGAGCACCTGGTCACCGCCTCCCTCGGCTCCCTCATCAACGTGGTGGCCATCCTCATCTACGCCATCCTGGTACCCTTGATGGTCTTCTTCATGCTCAAGGACAAAGGGATATTGATGGGGGGGCTGCGCCGCTTTCTGCCGCGCAACCGCACTTTGGTCAACCGGGTCTGGGTGGAGATGAACGAGCAGATCCTCAACTACATCCGCGGCAAGGTGATCGAGATCCTCATCGTCGGGGTGGCGACCTATATTCCTTTCGCCCTGATGGGGCTGCGCTACTCGGCGCTGCTGGCGGTGGCGGTCGGTTTCTCGGTACTGATCCCCTACATAGGCGCCGCCGCGGTGACGGTACCGGTAGCCATGGTGGCCCTGTTCCAGTGGGGGCTCACCCCGGAGTTTGCCTGGCTGATGGTGGCCTATCTGGTGATCCAGGCCCTCGATGGCAATCTGCTGGTTCCTCTGCTCTTCTCCGAGGCGGTCAACCTGCATCCGGTGGCCATCATCGTTGCCGTGCTGGTGTTTGGCGGTCTGTGGGGCTTCTGGGGGGTCTTCTTCGCCATCCCCCTCGCCACCCTAGTCAAGGCGGTGCTCAATGCCTGGCCCAAGCGAGAAGATCTGCCCGCCGTGCCCAAATAGTGCGATAGTCGTGGCAGGCCATCGATGACAACGGAGTGTCCATGAAGATATTGCGAATGCTTACACGGACGGGGCTGGCAGCCCTGCTCCTGACCACCCTGCCGGCCCGGGCCGATCTCGATATCGGGGCGCTCAGCGCCTTCTCCAGCGACAGCCCCGACAGCCCCATCCCCAAGGGGTTGGTGCTGGGCGGGGCCGTCATCGGCGGTCAGGCCCGTTACCAGCATCAGGATGACACCCTGCTGCCGATCCCGGGCGCCCTCTACTTTGGCGACAACCTGATGTATCTGGGGGATCGGGCCCGCTACTACCTGAGCCGCAATGGCGGCCTCTCCACCTACGCCTTCGGCCGGATGCGCTTTGGCAATCTGGATCCGGATGATGACCCCTTCCTGCACGGCCTCGACAAGCGCAAGGGGGAGTTCGAAGCCGGGGTCGGGGCCGATCTCATCACCCCCTATGCCCTTTGGAGCGTGCGGGCCACCAGCGACGTGACCGGCACCAGCAATGGCCAGGAGCTGATGCTGTGGGCCAACTTCCCCATCATCCGCGGCCCGCTGCTGCTGATGCCGGGGGCCGGCGTCATGCTGCGCAGCCACAACCTCGCCAACTACTACTTCGGCGGTGTCTCGCAAGATGAAGCGAGGGCGGACAGGCCGGCGTGGAACACGGGCACCACCCTCTCCCCCATGGTCTCCCTCATCGGCAGCTATCGCTTCAACGCCAACTGGATCGGCGGCTTTGGCATCAACTACGAGCGCTATGACGGCGACATCGCGGACAGCCCCCTCGTCCAGCATCAGGGGGAGCTCTATGCCGGGCTGGGGCTTGGCTATATCTGGTAACTCCCCGGCCATCCCCGCAGCAAAGAGAAAAGGAGCCCATGGCTCCTTTTCTTTCTATCCGGCAGAGAACACTGTCACAGGCGGGCCAGAAACTCAGCCAGCTCGCCGTTGACGAAAGCGGGGTTCTCCAGCGAGGCGATGTGGCCGGCCGCCGGGATCTCCTTGAACGGGCAGCCCAGCACCTCGGCCATCAGGTAGCCTTCCAGCACAGGGCGGGCCTTGTCCTAGCAACCGGTCATCACCAGCGCGGGGGCCGAGACCTCCTCCAACCACTCGATGCGATCTTCGCGGGTCACGAAGCTGCGTCCCACCGCCACCATGGCGGCCACCTTGTCGGCCGGCCAGGCGGCGAGGCGTGCCTTGAAACCGCTCATCAGGGCGGCATCCGGCTGGTCGGCAAAGAACAGCGGCGCCACCTGCTCGACGATGGGAGCCGGGATGGTGCCAAGCTGCTCGATCATGGCCAGCATGCCGAGGTAGCGCTCGCAGGTGATCTGCGGCTCAAGGCCGACGAAGCTGTCCATCAGCACCAGTCCCTTGAGGCGCGCAGGCGCCATGCGCGCCAGCTCGACACCCCACATGCCGCCGATGGAGAGCCCCACCAGCACGAACTCGTCGATGCCGAGCGCATCGAGCAAGGCCAGGTGATCGCGGGCCAGGGTCGCCAGGGTGCAACCCCCCTCGGGCAGCGCATCGGAATCACCGTGGCCCCACAACTCGGGCACGATGCAGCGGTACTGCCCCTTGAGGGCCTCCACCTGGGGCGCCCACATGGCGCTGTCCCACAGGTAGCTGTGACCAAACAGCACGACCGGGCCCTGCCCCTCGTCCAGATAGGCCATCTGGCGGCCCGCTATCTCCATAACTTGCTTCATGTTTTCTCCTGTTGCCAACAGCCGGTGATGAGACGGCAGTGCAAATCGCCATCACTGGCGTCATGTTTTTCTATTGCCGGCGGCTTGTGAGGCGGCAGTGTAACACGACCCCCTTGGCAGTAACGCCTGCCTGGTGCAATCTGGAAAGGACTCAATAAGGAGACAATCATGCCGAAGGACAAGAGCAAGAAGCGCCCGCGCCTGAACAAGAAGACCTACGAGCACCACCTGGCCCATCTGCAGGAGGAGCTGGTCAAGCTGCAGGAATGGGTCAAGCAGGAGGGGCTGAAGGTGGTGGTAGTGTTCGAGGGGCGCGATGCCGCCGGCAAGGGGGGCGTCATCAAGGCGATCACCGAGCCCCTCAACCCCCGGGTCTGCCGGGTCACGGCGCTGCCCGCCCCCTCGGACCGCGAGCGCTCCCAGTGGTACTTTCAGCGCTACGTAGCCCACCTGCCCTCTGCGGGCGAGATGGTGCTGTTCGACCGCTCTTGGTACAACCGGGCCGGGGTCGAGCGGGTGATGGGCTTTTGCAGCGACAACGAGTATCGCGAGTTTCTGCGCGCCTGCCCCGAGTTCGAGCGGATGCTGATCCGCTCCGGCATCACCCTCATCAAGTACTGGTTCTCGGTCAGCGACGAGGAGCAGGAGAAGCGCTTCAAGGAGCGGATCAGTACCCCCATCAAGCGCTGGAAATTCAGCCCGATGGACCTGCAATCCCGCTCACGCTGGGTCGAATACTCCCGCGCCAAGGATGACATGTTCACCTACACGGATACCGAGGATTGCCCCTGGTTCGTGGTGGAGGCGGACGACAAGCGCCGCGCCCGCCTCAACTGCATCTCTCACCTGCTGGGCAAGGTGCCCTACGAGGCGATCCACTATGAACACATAGAGCTGCCCCCCATCAGCACCGAAGGTTACGAGCGCCCGCCGCTTACCAGCCAACACTTCGTGCCGGACATAACCGCAAACCTCGATGACAAAGACGATCACTGATAACGCCTGACCCGGCCAGCCGCTCTGGCTGGCCTGCCAACGCAGCGCACCAAACCCGGGTAGCCATTCACAGCCCCAGCAAGTACCCTTCCCGATGGGCTACCTCACCGGCCAGGAAGATCACCTCATCCCCGGCGCACGCCAACCGGTTAAGTACCCTGGCGTAACAGAGGCCTCCGTGGTGCGCGGTCAGAGCAATACGCTCCCCGGTTTGCACATCCGTCAGCCAGCCGACCCGCTGCCCTGCCAGCACCCGATCCCCGGGGGCAACCTCGTAGCTCAGGATGCCGGCCGCCGGGGCCGGGATCACCTCCACGGCAGCTAGTGGCGTCACCCTGCCCGCCGTGCTGACGGGCGGATCGACAGGCATCCTGAATGCGGGATCAATCCAGCCAGACGCCACCAGGCAGGCCAGCAGCCGCCGGGCATCCTGCTCGGCCAGATGATCGGCCACATCCTGCTGCCCCCTCAACTCCACCGTCACCGCGACCGGCACCTGTGGCCCCTCCATCAGGGCATACCAGTTCTGCAGCAAGGCATCATCAAAAGACATGCCCCCCGCCTGCTCGCTAAGCAGCATCACCCCGGCCCCGAGACAAGCCCCCAGACGCTCTATCTGACTACGTTGGCGAGCGTGGCCATAGAGGTGCAGCAGGGCGTCGCTGTCACAATGGATATCCAGCACCAGATCGGCCTCCAGTGCCCAGCCAAACAGGGTGTGCTGCAGCCACATCAGTTCACCGCTGGGATGCCGCTCGGCCAGCCTGGCCAGCAACAGATCCCGCGCCGTCAGGTGGGTGGGTATTGCCTCCCCTTCCTCCACCAGCAAGGGATATCCCCGGTTGAAGTTCTGTCCGGTGGCGGCCAGAAATCTCCCCTGATGCAACCCCAGATGCCACTGGGACAGGCCGATGGGATTGGCCTGGGGCACCAGACGGATGCGCCCCAGCAGGACTCCCTGCTGCTCCAAGGCCATCAGATGCTGGCGCAGGCGATGCAGGGCCAGCACCCCGGGCAACTCGTCGGCATGCAGACCCGCCTGCAGATAGGCAAGGGGCCCACTGCTGCCAAATTCCCAAGCCTGCAACACCCGTTGACTGCCCGGCGTGCCGCCGGGCAGGGGGAGTTTGATCTCCTTCATCCTGTTCCCTTATTCGTACTGGTTGTAATCGAAGTACTTGTCGTTGATTTGCTTGTAGGTGCCGTTGGCCAGCAGGGTACCGAGCGCCTTGTTGACCTCCCCCAGCAGGCGGGCGTCCTGCTTGCGCACCGCGATGCCTGAGCCGGTCCCGAAGTAGGCGGGGTCATTCATTCTTGGACCGAAGAAGTCGAACCCGGCCGCCCCTTCCCGCTTCTTGAACTCCATGCCGACGCCGATTTCCACCACGATGGCATCCAGCCGACCCGCCATCAGATCCAGCCAGGCCTGCTCTGCCGAACCATAGGTGCGCACCTCGGCCCCCGCCTTGCCATAGACATCCTTGGCATAGTTCTCCTGAATGGAACCAAGCTGCACGCCTATCCGCTTGCCGGCCATGGCAGCGGGTTCACCATTCAGGGATGTATCGCGAGGCCCCATGAAACGGGAGTAGCCCCCCTGATACTTGTCACTGAAGGCTATCTGGCGCAGGCGCTCTTCGGTGATCGCCATGGAGGCGACGATCATGTCGAATTTTCTGGCCTTGAGCCCCGCGATCATGCCGTCGAAGTCGTACTGCCTCAGCTCGCAGGTCACCTTCATCTCAGCGCACAGCGCATTGGCGATATCGACATCGAACCCGGCCAGCGAACCGTCCGGATTGACCGTACTGTAGGGAGGGAAGGTACCATCGGTCGCGATGCGAAGGACGGGGGCGGCCAGAACGGACTGGGTAAACAGCAGGCCGGTGAGTAATAACAGGGCTCGTTTCATGGTGTCTCTCCTCTGGGTGGATGGCTCGACACTATTGCATTTGCCCGATACGTTACATATACAATCCATTAACAATCACCCCAGCCGTACAGGTCAAAGAGCCACTACAGTATGCCCTCCCTCTCCCTCGATCCGACCTAGGGTTCCCTGATCCAGCAGCTGATACACGCCATCCAGCAGGCCATCGCCGCGCGCGAGCTTGCGCCGGGCCAGCGCCTTCCCTCGCTGCGCCAGCTCGCCGCCACCCTTGGCATCAGCACCTTCACCGCTGCCGACGGTTACAGCCGGCTGGTGCAACAGGGGGTGATCGTTGCCAGACGGGGGGATGGCTACTATGTGGCCCGTACGCCGCTGGCCCCGCCCATGGCGCCGCCGCCGGTCCCCGATGCCCGCTGGCTGACCGACCACAGGATCACCCCGGGCCCCGAGGTGGTCCAACCCGGCTGTGGCTGGCTGCCCAGCCAGTGGTACCCGACCCAGATCCTGCAACGCGCCCTGCGCCAGCAGGGACGAGAGGCCGACTGCGGCATCGCCTATGGTCACTCGGCAGGCTGGCAGCCGCTGCGCCAGCACCTCTGGCAACACCACGAGGCGCTCGGCATCCCGGTGGATCCGCAAGGGGTGTTGCTGACCCAGGGGGCCAGTCAGGCCCTGGCACTGGTGGTGCAGTCGGAACTCCGCTCAGGCGACACAGTGCTGGTGGACGATCCTGGCTACTGCAACCTCATCACCCTGCTGCAACACGCCGGCATGAAGGTGATCGGCGTCCCCTGGACGGCGCAGGGCCCCGATTGCGCCGTGCTGGCCGAGCAACTGCACCTGGCGCGGCCCAAGGCCTTCTTCACCAACCCGCGCCAGCACAATCCCACCGGCGCCAGCTACTCGGCCACCACCGCATTTCGGGTCTTGCAGCTCACGGCGCAGCACCACTGCCTGATCGTCGAGGACGACGTGAGTGCGGCGCTGACCCAGAGCGCCACCCCGACCCTGGCGGCGCTGGCGGGTCTGGAGCACATCATCTACATCGGCAGCTTTGCCAAGGTGCTGGCCCCTGGCCTGAGAGTGGGCTATCTGCTGACGAGCGAGGAGCGCACCGACCGTCTGCTGCGTTACAAGGTGATGAACGCCATCGCCTCCTCCGAACTGTCCGAGCGTCTGGTGCTGCGGATGCTCAAGGATCCCGACACCCCGAAAGAGCAGCAGCGGCTGCGGGATCGACTGCTGCGGGCCGGTGATCGCTGGCAACAGGGGCTGGAGCAGATCCGCTGGCAGAGTTTCTGTCCGCCCCAGGGCGGTCTCTTCTCCTGGGTCAGGCTCCCTGAGCCCCATCAGGATGCCCTGCCCCTGAGTGAAGCGGCGCTGGCCGAAGGGTTGTTGCTGGCCCCGGGCAGCCAGTTTCGGGTCGATGCCCCGGCCACACCTTGGCTGCGCTGCAACCTGGCATACAGCCACCAGCCCTTGCTCGACTTCCTGCAGCGCTGGGCCCGCCAGCAGGAGGGATCGTCATGAAGCGATGCTCTATTTGCAGCCGGGCAGAAATGAAAAAGCCGGTCTTGCGACCGGCAAAAAGGCATTGAATATAAAGAAAAGGAAACCTCGGCAGCCGCCCCTTGTCAGGTGCGGATGTATTTGGCCGTGCGCGGGAAGGCTTGCTCCTTGGCATCGAACAGGTAGCAGGCCTCGGCCGGAATGCCGACGCTGTACTGCTGGCCGGTGGCCACGTCCACGTCGGAGCTCGCCTTGACGGTGAAGTCGTGGCCCGCCACGTCCATGTAGACGAAGGATTCGGCCCCCAAGTGTTCGGCCACCTGCACCACCCCGCTCACGCGGCTGTCGGCATGGGCGTGATCCAGCGGCACCAGGTGCTCGGGGCGAATGCCGAGCTCCACCTTGTCGCCAACCGCGCCGCGGCGCGCATCGACCCGCACCCGCACGCTGTCGCCGGTGGTCAGCTTGACCACGGCCTCCTGCTCGCCAATTTCCACCAGCTCGCCGGCCAGGAAGTTCATCTTGGGAGAGCCGATGAAGCCCGCCACGAACTTGTTGTCCGGGTTGTGGTAGAGCTCGAGCGGGGTGCCGAACTGCTCCAGGTTGGTGGTCGCATCCGCCTTGAGCGGGCTCAGTACCACGATGCGGTTGGCCAGGGTCATGGCCTCCACCTGGTCGTGGGTCACGTAGATGATGGTGGAGTTGAGCTCCTTGTGCAGCTTGGCGATCTCGATGCGCATCTTGACCCGCAGGGCGGCGTCGAGGTTCGACAGCGGCTCGTCAAACAGGAACACCTGCGGCTGCTGCACTATGCTGCGGCCGATGGCGACCCGCTGGCGCTGACCGCCGGAGAGCGCCTTGGGCTTGCGGTCCAGCAGCGGCTCGAGACCCAGGATCTCGGCGGCGCGCATCACCCGCTTGTGGATGTTCTCCTTGTCCATCTTCTTGAGCTTGAGGCCGAAGGCCATGTTCTCGTAGATGTTCATGTGCGGATAGAGGGCGTAGGACTGGAACACCATGCCCACGTTGCGCTCTACCGGCGGCACGTCGTTCATGTAGCGACCGCCGATGGTCAGCTCGCCGCTGGTGATGTCTTCCAGACCGGCGATCATCCGCAGCAAGGTGGACTTGCCGCAACCGGACGGGCCGACGAAGACGATGAACTCCCCTTCCTTGATGGCCAGGTTGATATTGCGCAGGGTGTCCTTGTGGACAGCCGGATCGTAATTTTTGCGAACGTTGTTGAGTACTACTTCAGCCATGTCGAGCTCCGCTCTTGAATCTTTGCAAATCGTGATGGCGGGGGGAGTCGGCTCCCCCGGCCATGAACCGTTAACCTTTCACGCCGCCGGCAGTGAGACCACCCACCAGCCAGCGCTGGGCGAGCAGGAAGACGACCGTGATGGGGAAGCCCGACAGCACGGCGGCCGCGGCGAAGTCACCCCACAGGTAGTTCTGCGGATAAAGGTACTGCTGGGCCCCGACCGCCAGGGTCAGATTGTTCACATCCTGCAGCAGGATGGAGGCCATGGGCACCTCGGTAATGGAACCGATGAAGGCCAGGATAAACACCACCGCCAGAATGGGCACCGACAGCGGCAGCAGGATCAACCGGAACGCCTGCCACGGAGTGGCACCGTCGATGGCCGCCGCCTCTTCCAGGGAGGAGTCGATGGTCTCGAAGTAGCCCTTGATGGTCCAGACGTGCAGGGCGATGCCGCCCATGTAGGCCAGGATCAGGCCGCCGTGGGTGTTGAGACCCAGCCAGGGGATGTAGTCACCAATCTTGTTGAACAGCGCATAGATGGCCACCAGTGCCAGCACCGCCGGGAACATCTGGAAGATCAGCATGCCCTGCAGGATGGTGGACTTGCCACGAAAACGCAGACGGGCGAAGGCGTAGGCACAGGTGGTGGAGAGCACCACTATCATCAGGGCAGTGATGCCCGCGATCTTGATGGAGTTCCACAACCAGGTCAGCACCGGGAACGGCGGCGGCGTAATGCTGCCGTCGGCGTTGGTGATGGACATGCCCAGCGCCAGCTTCCAGTGATCCAGGGTCGGGTTGGAGGGGATGATCTCCCCTACCGCGAAGTTGCCGTTTCTGAACGAGATGGCGATGACCATGATCAGCGGGAAGATGATCAGTGCCAGGAAGCCCCACATCACCAGGTGGGTTGCCCACACCCGGTATTTGACTGATTTGGGTTGTACGATTGCCATGTTGAAGCCTCCTTACAGTTGCTTGTCGGCTTTGGACAATTTCAGGTTGAGCAAGGCCAGCGCACCCACGATGAGGAAGATGGCGGTGGCGATGGCACTGGCCAGACCGTAGTCCTGACCACCCGAGCCCTGGAACGCGATCCGGTAGGTGTAGCTCACCAGCAGGTCGGTGGTCCCGGCCGGGGTGCTGGCGCCAATGATGTCCGGCGCGCCGTTGGTCAACAACTGGATAAGCACGAAGTTGTTGAAGTTGAACGCGAACGAGGCAATCAGCAGCGGCGTCAGCGGCTTCATCAAGAGCGGTACCGTGATCTTGAAGAAGTTCTGCACCGGACCGGCACCGTCCATGGCGGACGCCTCATAGAGATCTTCCGGAATGGCTTTGAGCAGGCCCATGCAGAGGATCATCATGTAGGGGTAGCCAAGCCAGGTGTTGACGATGAGGATCATCACCTTGGCCAGGAAGGGGTTGGTATACCAGTCCGGCTTGATGCCGAACGCCGCTTCCAGGAACAGGTTGATCTCGCCGAAGTTCTGGTTGAACAAACCCTTGAACACCAGGATGGAGATGAACGCCGGGATGGCATAGGGCAGGATCAGCATGACCCGGTAGAAGCCGCGCCCCTTGAGGGACTCCCACTGCACCAGACAGGCCAGCACCATGCCGATGGCCAGGGTGAAGCCCACCGAACAGGCGGAGAAGATCACGGTCCAGACGAAGATCTGCAGGAACGGCGCCTGGATACCCGGGTCGGTGACGATACGGGCGAAGTTCTTCCAGCCCACGCTCACCACGAAGCCTGGTGCCACGCTCTTGCCGACAAACTGGCCCTGCTCGTCGATGTATTGATAGAAGCCGGTGTCGCCGTTGGGCAGCATCAGCTCGCCGCTCTGGTTGTCACGCAGCAGGTTGCTGTCCTTGATCACCACCCCGGACTTGAGCACGGCGCCGTCCAGCAGACGGGTGTACTGCTGTTTCTGGGCGGCGAACTTGCGCAGGCTGCTCAGGGTCAGGTGGGTGCCGCCATCCGGCAGCACCAGATCGAGTGCGCTCAGGTGGGTGCGGTGGTCGACGATGGCCCGGATGGGCGCCACCTGATCCACGGCCTCACCGGCCAGGGGTTGCAGCTGAACAACTTGTACCTTGTCATGCACCCTGCCCTCGCGGACAGCCAGTTCACGGGCCTTGTTGTTCATCAGGGTAATGGGTTGACTGATAAAGGATTGGTCGTCCTGTTTCAACAGCAGCTGAAACTGATTGTTCTCACCACCCAGGAGGGTGAAATCGAATTCACCGCCCGCCACCTTATATGTTTTTTTCAGATGGTAATCCCGCGCCTGCTCGATGGAGAGCAGGTTGGATCCCGAATAGTTGGTGAAGGCGATGCCGATCGTGTAGGCAAGAGGGAAGATGATAAAAACAACCATGCCAGCCACACCGGGGAAGATATAGCGGTGGGCATAGGTCTTCTTGTTCATGAAGACATACAGACCGACGGAGACCACCACCAGATCAAGCAGAGCGAATACCCACTCACCGCTGGCGTACATCATCACGGCTGCATAACCGTTGAGGATGGCTACCAGGGCAGCAATGGTCCACTTAAGCCAGGTGTGCTTATCCTTCGGACCGGCATAGGATTCGATAGAAGGTACTACTTCCATGCCAATTAACCTTTATAACGCCAAGAGAGATTTGAGAGAGTGGGAGGCCGTTGCGGCCTCCCGGGTAGTGCGTGCTTACTGAACGATACGCTTGGCAGCGGTATCCAGGGCTTCGTCAACGCTCTGACGGCCGGAGGTCACGTTCTTGAGGGCAGTTTCGAAGGAGGACCAGAAACGGCTCATTTCAGGCACGGACGGCATCGGCTCGCCATTCTGGGCGTTCACCATGGTGGCCTTGATGTGCGGATCCGCTTCCAGGGTCTTCTGGAAGGACTTCAGCGCCACGGCGCCCAGCGGCTTGTCGGCGTTGACCGGCGCCAGACCGGCATCGGTCAGCAGGTAGTTTTCCAGGAACTCGATGGCCAGATCCTTGTTCGGGCTGGCGGCGTTGATAGTGGCACCCAGCACGCCGACGAAGGCCTTGGCCGGTTTACCCTTCAGGGTCGGCAGGGAGGCGACGCCATACTTGATGCCGCTCTTGTCCAGGTTGCTCCAGGCCCAGGGACCGTTGATCATCATGGCCACTTCGCCCTTGTTGAACTTGGCGTCCATCACACCGTAGTCGATGCCTTTTTCCAGGTGACCGGACTTGATCATCTCGGAGATGTAGCCGACACCGGCCTTGGCACCCGCGTTGTTCACGCCGGTGTCTTTCACGTCATAACCGGTAGCGGTCTTCTTGAAGGCGTAGCCACCGTTGGCAGCCACCAGCGGGTAGCTGAAGTAGGGGGTGTCATAGGCCCACATGATGGCGCGCTTGCCGCTCTTCTTCAGGGTCTCGTCAATCTTGGCGATCTCTTCGAAGGTCTTCGGCGGCTCCGGCAGCAGATCCTTGTTGTAGATCAGGCTGACGGCTTCGACGGCAACCGGATAACCGTAGGTCTTGCCATCGACGGTCATGGCATCCCAGGCGAACTGTTCAAACTTGGCTTTGGTGGCGGCATTCGGGGTCACGGGGACCAGCAGACCGGCCTTGACCCACTCACCGTAACGGTCGTGAGCCCAGAAGAAGATGTCCGGGCCGTTGCCGGTGGCAGCGGCTTGCTGGAATTTCACTTCCACCTGATCAGGGTGAGCAACCGTCACCTTGATGCCGGTTTCGGCTTCAAATTTCTTACCTACTTCGGCCAGACCATTGTATCCCTTGTCACCGTTGATCCAGATGGTCAGTTGGCCTTCGTCAATGGCGGCAGTGGCAGAGCAAGCCACACCCAGAGTAGCCAGACCGATCAGGGATGACAGCAATTTCTTTTTCATGAGCCTTTCCTTGTATTAGTTCCGCGCTGCAAGAGCATTGTGTGCGAGATGAATATTATCC
>NZ_NEVB01000010.1:0-16158 GCF_002259925.1 Aeromonas sp. A35_P
GGCCGGTATTTTTTGAACAGCCCTTGCAGCCCAGTATTGGCGCGGGCTACAGCCTGATCACCAAGTTTCATAAACAGGGTTATCCACAGTTTCTGTGGGTAAGTAGGCCAAAGCCAATGACGGCCTAGGCTGGCAGGCCATTGCCGGCAAGGCCGGCACCTTTGACTCGCCAACCTCATTTTCTGCTGTTTTTGCCGCGCCCCCCGAATGGGTCGCCAGTGCCCCCATCAGATACTTTTTACAGATATCTTTTCGCCATCCCGCCACAGATGGGTCACCCTGCACGGGCGGGCCGCGATCAACCGCCAGACTCATCCCATCCCCATCAGTCAAAAATGCTGCCAGAGAGCCAAATCAGCCGACCAAACAGCAGAGCGTAAAATTTCAAGCGGCCCCCGAAGACGAGGATCACAGATAGCAGGAATCACTAATTGACAACGGGGCTGACAGAGGGAAATAGAGGTCATTGCCGCTGGTGCCCCGCAGTTTCCCTCATGACCCCCATGGCAGTGGCGGGTTAGTACCGATTAATGCGCCTTTGACGCTTCTTTATTGGTGAGGGATCCGGCACAATGTCGGCCCCACTTTTTTCCTCGGTTTTTCCGGGCATGACCATAGATTTCGTGACACTGCTACATCAAAGCGACTCCCTGCTGCTGTTCGTGGTACTGGCCTTCGGCCTGCTGCTCGGCAAAGTCAGGGTTGGCAACTTCCAGATAGGCAACACCATAGGCGTGTTGTTCACCGCCCTGCTGTTCGGCCAGATGGGCTTCGAATTCAGCACCACCACGGAGAACGTCGGCTTCATGCTGTTCATCTTCTGCGTGGGGATCGAAGCGGGGCCGCACTTCTTCAGCGTCTTCCTGCGCGACGGCATCCACTACATCACCCTGACCCTGGTGATCCTGCTAACCGCCCTCTTCCTTACCGTGGGACTGGCCAAGTTCTTCAATCTGGGGCCGGGCATGGCCGCCGGCATCCTGGCCGGTTCGCTCACCTCGACCCCGGCGCTGGTGGGGGCCCAGGATGCCCTGCGCAGCGGCCTGCTCAACCTCCCCCATCAGACCGACATGCAGTCGGTGCTCGACAACATGGGCATCGGCTATGCCCTGACTTACCTGGTGGGACTGGTGGGCCTGATGATGGTGGTGCGCTACCTCCCCTCGCTGGCACGGCTCGACCTCAACACCGAGGCGCAGAAGATCGCCCGCGAGCGCGGTCTCTCCGACAACGAGAGCCGCAAGACCTACCTGCCCATCATCCGCGCCTACCGGGTCGGCCCCGAGCTGGCGGCCTGGATTGGCGGTCGCACCCTGCGCGAGACCGGCATCTATCCTCACACCGGCTGCTACGTGGAGCGGATCCGCCGCAACGGCATCCTGGCGAGTCCGGATGGTGACGCCGTCATCCAGGAAGGGGACGAGATCGCCCTGGTGGGCTACCCCGAGAGTCACGAGAAGCTCGACGTCAACTACCGCAACGGCAAGGAGGTGTTCGACCGCAACCTGCTTGACCTGCAGATCGTCACCGAAGAGATAGTGGTGAAGAACGACGCCGTGGTAGGCCGCCATCTGGTGGAGCTCAACCTCACCGAGAAGGGCTGCTTCCTCAACCGGGTGGTGCGCTCCCAGATCGAGATGCCCTTTGATCGCAACATCATGCTGCAAAAGGGCGACGTGCTGCAGATCAGCGGCGAGAAGCAGCGGGTCAAGCTGCTGGCCAACAAGATCGGCTTCATCAGCATTCACAGCCAGACCACGGATCTGGTGGCCTTCACCACCTTCTTCGTGCTGGGCCTGCTGATTGGCTCCGTCTCCCTGGTGTTCGGCCAGCTGGAGTTTGGCCTCGGCAACGCCGTCGGCCTGCTGCTGGCGGGGATCCTGATGGGCTACCTGCGCGCCAACCACCCCACGGTCGGCTATGTGCCACCGGGCGCCCTGCGTCTGGCCAAGGATCTCGGTCTGGCGGTATTCATGGTGAGCACCGGCCTCAAGGCGGGGGGCGGCATCCTGGATCACCTGAGCGAAGTGGGGATGGTGGTGCTCTTCTCCGGCATGCTGGTGACCACCTTGCCGGTGCTGGTGGGCTATCTGTTCGGCGTCTGGGTGCTGAAGATGAACCCGGCCCTGCTGCTCGGCGCCATCACCGGGGCCCGTACCTGCGCCCCGGCCATGGACGTGGTGAACGAGGCGGCCAACAGCTCCATCCCGGCGCTCGGCTATGCCGGCACCTATGCGGTGGCCAACGTCATGCTGACCCTGGCGGGCTCCTTCATCATCGGCTTCTGGTTCTAGCGCCGACCAAGTGTCGTCAAAGGGGAGCCACTGAGGCTCCCCTTTTGATGTCTGCGCTCCGGCAAGGCCCTGCCTCTCTCGTCGGCCCACAGTGCCGTCAGCCCCTCCCCGTTCTTCTCCCTTCTCCCCTCACAACGAGGTGGTCAGTAAGCGGGAACCATCGTGACCAGAATGAACAAAATGGCCACAACAGCCTTAATAACCATTACGGTCAGATTGTTTTCCAGCCAGACATGATTAATTAACCTTCTTGCAACAATCACAAGGAGAGCACCATGTTGCAAGGAACCTTCAAGCACACCCTGATCGGTAGCCTGCTCGCACTGAGCTTCGGCGCCCAGGCCCAGATCGACGAAATCCACTTCCTGATCCCGGGCGGCGCCGGCGGCGGCTGGGATACCACGGCCCGCGGCACCGGTGAAGTGCTGGCCAAGTCCGGCCTGATCAAGACCGTCTCCTACCAGAACATGTCCGCCGGTGGCGGTGCCAAGGCCATCGCCCACCTCATCGAGACCTCGGCCCAGTCCGACAAGACCCTGATGGTCAACTCCACCCCCATCATCGTCAAATCCCTCTCCAAGGAGCTGCCCCAGTCCTTCCGTGACCTGACCCCGGTCGCTGCCATCATCGCCGACTACCAGGCGCTGGCGGTCAAGGCGGACTCCCCCTATCAGAACTGGGCCCAGCTGCTGGCCGCCTACGAGGAGAACCCGGCCAAGGTGAAGATCGCCGGGGGCTCGGCCCGTGGCAGCCTGGATCACCTGGTCGCCGCCCTGACCTTCAAGAATGCCGGCGCCGACGCCAGCAAGCTGCGCTACGTCGCTTATGACGCTGGCGGCAGCGCCATGGCCGCCGTGCTGGCCGGAGAGACCCAGGCCATCTCCACCGGCTTTGGCGAGGCGATGGAAGCGGTCAAGTCCGGCCAGATGCGGATCCTCGGGGTCACCTCGGACAAGCGCCTGCCGGGGGCGGAGCAGATCCCCACCTTCAGCGAGCAGAACAGCCCCACCGTCTTCGCCAACTGGCGCGGTTACTTTGCCTCCCCCACCATCAGCCCGGAGAAATCCGCCGAGTTTGCCGCCCTGCTCAAGCAGATGTACGACAAGCCGGAGTGGGAAGTGGTCCGCAGCCGCAACAGCTGGACCAACCTCTACAAGTCCGGTCCCGAGTTCACCGCCTTCCTCGACGGCCAGGAGCAGCAGATTGGTGGCCTGATGCGCGAGCTCGGCTTCATCAAGTAACCCTCGTTGTCACATCGCAGGCGGGCGCAGGCCCGCCGCTCATGTTGGAGTCAAGAGATGAACATCACCAAGGAGCGACTGGGGGGACAGCTGTTTCTGCTGCTCTCCCTCGCCTATGGCTACTACGCCACCGAGATACCGGGCTACCCCGGCGACGAATACGACCCCTTCACCGCCAGTACCCTACCCTATGCCCTGGCCGGGATCGGGGCGCTGCTCTCCCTGTTGCTGGTGCTCTTTCCCGGGGGTGAGCCTCTGCGCCGGGAAGAGGGGGACTGGCGCCGGGTCTTCATCCTGCTCGGGCTCATGGTCATTTACGGACTGGGGCTCACCTGGTTTGGCTTCGTGCTCTCCACCATCGCCTTCCTGAGCGTGGGCATCCGGGTACTGGGTGAGCCCAGCCTGCGCTACGGCCTGATGATCAGCGTCCCCTTCTCCATCGGTTTCTGGGCCCTGCTCACCAAGGGGCTCAACGTCTATCTGGAGCCGGGTCGCCTGTTTACCCTGCTCGGTTTCTAAGGAGTCACCATGTTAGACGGAATCTTGCAAGGACTCGGCACCGCACTGTTGCCGGTCAACCTGATGATGGTGGTGCTTGGCTGCTTCATCGGCACCTTTATCGGCATGCTGCCGGGCCTTGGCCCGGTCACCGCCATTGCCCTGATGATCCCCATCACCTATGGCCTGGATCCCTCCTCCGGCATCATCCTGATGGCCGGCGTCTATTACGGCGCCATCTTCGGGGGCTCCACCTCCTCCATCCTGATCAACGCCCCCGGCTGCTCCGCCACCGTGGTCACCGCCTTCGACGGCTACCCCCTGGCCTGCAAGGGACAGGCGGGCAAGGCGCTGGCCATGGCCACCTTCGCCCTGGCTGAGATCCTGATGGCGGTGCTGCGCCCCGGCAAGGACAACAGCGAGGAAGAGGCCAGGCAGATGCAGCAGCTCGGCAGCCTCAAGCTGAGCAAGGAGGAGGTCAGGGAGATAGCGCCCCCCATTGCCCGCTCCTCGGTGCTGGGCTTTCTCATCGGCGTGTTGCCGGGGGCCGGCGCCACCATCGCCGCCTTCATGGCCTATGGGGCCGAACGCAACATCGCCGGCAAGCAGCGTCAGGAGCAGTTCGGCAAGGGCAGCCTGCGCGGTCTGGCCGCGCCGGAAGCGGCCAACAACGCCGCCTCCACCGGTTCCTTCGTGCCCCTGCTGACCCTGGGGATCCCGGGCTCGGGCACCACAGCCCTCATCCTGGGCGCCCTGGTGGCCTACGGCATCCAGCCGGGCCCGCGCCTCTTCATGGAGCATCCGGACGTCTTCTGGTCGGTGATCATCTCCATGTACCTGGGCAACGTGGTGCTGTTGATCCTGAACCTCCCCCTCATCCCCTATCTGGCCAAGGTACTGGCGGTACCACGCCCCGTGCTGATCCCCATGGTGTTGCTGTTCTCCCTGACCGGGGTCTATCTGGTCTCCTTCAACACCATGGATATCCATGTGATGACCCTGGTGGCGCTGATCGCCATCGGCCTGCGCCTGCTCACCTTCCCCATGGCACCCATGCTGCTCGGTTTTATCTTGGGGGGCATGCTGGAGGACAACCTGCGCCGGGCCCTGGTGATCAACGACGGCAGCCTGAGCTTCCTGTGGGAGCGGCCCATCACCCTCGTCTTCACGGTGATCACCCTGACCATGCTGCTGCTGCCACTGTGGCAATGGTGGCAGGCACGCCGCGCACCGGCCGCCCGGCTGCAATCCGAGCCAAGCTGAGTTGGCGGATCCCACACAGCAAAAGAGCGCCAACAGGCGCTCTTTTTATTGGCAAGACAGGATGGGGGGTTACGCCAGTCAGGGCTGGCGATAACGCCGCTCCGGCCGGCCGACGGTGCCGTACTCCAGCTCCGGGCTCGCCAGTTGCTGGCCCACCAGAAACTCCAGATAGCGGCGCGCCGTGGTGCGGCTCACCCCGACCCGGCCGCCGATCTCCTCGGCGCTGGCTCCTTGCTGGGTCAAGGCCGCCAGCACCCGCTGCAGGGTGAGGCCGTCGATCCCCTTGGGCAGGCCACCCGCCGCCACCTGCTGCAACGGCGTGCCAAACAGGGCGTCCACTGCCTGCTGATCGATGTCCGCCAGGGCCGCCAGGGTGGCGCGGCTCTGGCAATATTTGTCGAGGGTGTCGCGCAGCCGCTCGAACACCACGGGCTTCAAGATGAAATCCACCACCCCGAGCCGCATCGCCTCCTGCAGGGCAGCGGCCTCCCGTGCCGCGGTGAGCAGGATGACGTCCAGACTCGCCCCGGCCTGGCGCAGCTCGCGCAACAGGGCAAAGCCCTCGCCATCGGGCAGCCAGACATCCAGCAGCACCAGATCGGGCTTGAGGATGGCGATCTGCTCCCTGGCATCGAACAGGGTGAGCGCCACCCCCAATACTTCGAAACCTGCCAGCCGCTGCACGAAGCGACGGTGGATCTCGGCGATAGCCGGATCGTCCTCGACGATCAGGATCTTGATCACTCACACCTCCTTGGGAATGTAACAGACGACGCAACTTCCCTGCGCCGTGGCTTCGATGGTGATCTGCCCCTGCAGGGCATCCAGGGTCTTGCGCACCAGGGAGAGGCCGATGCCGTGATCCGGCTCCGCCTTGCTGCTCACACCCCGCTCGAACAGGCGATCCGCCAGCGCGGGATCGATCCCCCCCGCCCCGTCTTCCACCTCCAGAATGAGATCCTGGCCGAGATCGCTCAGGGCCACCCGCACCGGCTGGTAGGGGGCGCCGTGACGGCGGGTCGCCTCGAAGGCATTGTCGATGAGGTTGCCCAGCACCGTCACCAGCTGGGAGCCGCTGACGCGAAGGGGAATGTCGTGCAGGCGGGAATCCGGGTCCACCTCCAGCACCAGTCCCAGCTCGTGGGCCCTGTGGTACTTGCCGAGCAGCAGGCCGGCCACCTTGGGCTTGGCGATGGCAGTCATCAGGAAGTTGAGCAGGCTCTGCTCGGTGGCCGCCTCCCGCCCGATGAAGGCGAGCGCCTCGCCGGTGGCGCCCAGCTCGATGAGCCCGGCGATGGTACCGAGCTGGTTGTGGTGTTCGTGGGTCTGTACCCGCAGCAGATCGCTGTAGGCCTGCACCTGGGAGAGCTGGGCACTGAGCTCGGCCAGCTCGTCCTTGCGCCGAAAGCTCGACACCGCGCCGATCAGCTTGCCCTCGCGCACCAGCGGCAGCCGGTTGACGATGAGGGACTGGCCGTTGAGCACAATTTCTTCATCAAACTGGGGACGCGGATCCTGAATGAGGGAGAGCATGCGGCTCTCCGGCAGCAGCCGGGTGACCGGCTGGCCGATGGCGGCCCGGGCTGTGGTCTCGTCCAGACGCAGCAAGCGGATGCCATTGGGATTGAGGGAGGTGAGCCGGCCCTGCTCGTCGATGGTGAGGATCCCCTCGCGCACGGTGCGCAGGGTGCAGTCGAGTTCGGTGTAGAGACGCCCCATCTGTTCGGGCTCGAAGCCGAGCAGCGCCCGTTTGTAACGGCGGGCCAGCCAGGTGGCGGCCAGGCTGTTGAGCAGCACGATGAGCAAGGTCATGGCGAGACCGAAATGCAGAAAACCCTGCAGATCCGCCTCGATGTCCCGCACCAGATAACCGACCGAGACCACCCCGATGATCTGGCCGAGCTCATCGCGGATGGGGCTCTTGCCACGCACCGAGACCCCGAGGGACCCTTGAGCGCGGGAGATGTAGGACTCCCCCTGCAAGGCCCGTTGCGGATCATCCCCCATCATGGGCTGGCCGATGCGATCCGCATTGGGGTGCACCAGCCGGCGCGCCTCCTTATCGCCGATGACGATGTAGCTGGCGCCGACCTCGGCGCGGATCCGCTCCACCAGCACGTTGAGGCGGGCGGTGTCGGCCCGCTTCACCCCGGCGATGACGCCGGACTCTCGCGCCACCAGCCGCGCCACATCGAGGGCCTGATCCCCCACTTCGCGGTAGCGCTGCTCGGACACATAGTAGTAACTGGCCCCGCTCAGCAGCACCAGCTGCAGCAGGCTGACCAGACAGAGCATGAGCAGGATGCGTCCTTGCAACCCCAGCTTCATGCCTCCTTGTCGCCTCGCAACAAGTCGAGCAGCAGGCTGCCGTCGCGCAGGGCCTTGTGCACCTGCACCGAGGTGGGCTTGGTGGGATCTTCGTAGAAGTGGGTGGATTCGATCTGCAGGCGCACCAGGTATTCGGCCGGCAACTGGCTGGCCAGCGACTGGTGCAGCATGGGGAACAGCAGCCGATCGGCGCGGGTGATCTCCCCCCCCAGCAGCAACTTGCCCGGATTGAGCAGACAGATGAGGTTGGAGAGCACCCGGGAGAGCCGCCCCGCCGCCTGATGGAGGATGTCCTGACAGAGGCTGTTGCCCGCCAGCGCCAGCTCGCACAGCTCGCGAATGGTGACGCTCTCGGGCAAATCGTGCTCCTGCATCCGCTCGCGCAGATCCCGGTATTGCGCCTCCAGCGCCTGATTGGTCACCAAGGTGCAGGCACAGCCGAAGCCGCCGCAGTAGCAGCGCTGGCCGTAGGGTTCGAGCTGCAGGTGGCTGAGATCGCCGAGCAGGGCCGACTCGCTCTCGATGAGCTGGCCGTTGACCACCATGCCGACCCCGATGTCGTTGTGCACGAACACCAGCACCGCATCGGCGCAGTTCTTGGCGGCGCCCCACTCACGCTCGGCCTGGATCCAGGTGCGCACGTCGCCACTCACCAGCACCGGTACCGCGAAGGCCTCCTGCAGGGTGGGGCCGAGCGGCCAGTTGCGCAGATCGTAGAACGGGAAGTGTTTGACCATGCCGGAGTGGCGCTCCACCTGCCCGGGCAGACAAAGGGCGATGCAGGCCAGACGCAGCGCTTTTTTGGGCAAGAAGCCCTCGATGGCCCGCACCAGACTGGCCAGCAGGTCGGCGCGCTCCCCTTCGCTGAAGACATGGCGATGACGGGCGAGGGAGCGACCGGCCAGATCGAACAACGCCATGTCAACATAACCGCGCCCCAGGCGCATGGAGAGGAACTGGAAGCGGCGCTCGTTGATGCGCAGCAGGGTCTGGCGGCGACCGCGCCCCACCGAGCTCTCGCCGCAGGTGACCACCAGACCGCCGTCCAGCAGCTCGCGGGTGATCTTGGTGATGCTGGCAGGCGAGAGACCGGTCAGGCGGGAGAGATCGGTACGGGACAGCTCCTTGTGCTCCTCCAGGCTGGCGTAGACCAGGCCATAGTTGAGCTGACGGATCAAATCGATACTGCCTTTCACGATCTCATTCATAAGGTAAGGGGCAACAGCTGACACAGAGGGCGACAATTTTCACACATTATTGATCAATCCCCAAATAAAGTGCGGCCTGAACCGGGGGCCAGGCCGCATCTTGTGAGGGATATCCCCTCTTGTCATCCCCTCAGTAGCGGAACTGGGAGACCAGCTTGCGCAGCTTGTCCCCGGTGCTGGCGAGATCGCGGGTGGTGCTGTTGGACTCGACCGCCGCATCGGTCAGCTCGCTGACGATCTGCTGAATGGCCACCAGGTTCTTGTTGATCTCCTCGGAGACCGCGTGCTGCTCCTCGGCGGCGGTGGCTATCTGGATGTTCATGTCGTTGATGGTGCTGACCGCCATCACCATGCTGTCGAGGGAAGTGGCGATGTGGCTCGCCTCCTGCACCGTCTCCTGGCTGCGATCCTCGCTGGCCTGCATCACGTCCACCGCCTGTTTCACCCCGCCCTGCAGACGCTGCAGCATCTCGTTGATCTCCTTGGTGCTCTGCTGGGTACGACCGGCCAGCGAACGGACTTCATCCGCCACCACCGCGAAGCCACGCCCCTGCTCGCCGGCCCGGGCCGCCTCGATGGCGGCGTTGAGCGCCAGCAGGTTGGTCTGCTCGGCAATGCCGCGAATGACCTCCACCACGGATCCTATCTTGGCGGTCTCCTGCGCCAGCTGCTCGATGACGCCGGAGGCGGTGTGCACCTCACCCACCAGCCGGTTGATGCTGTTGATGGCGGTGCCCACCACGCCGCGAGCGGCATCGGATTCGCGTGCCGCATCGCTGGTAGCGGTGGCGGCGTTGGAGGCGCTGGCCGCCACTTCCTGGGCGGTGGAGCTCATCTCGGTCACCGCGGTGACCACCTGATCCGTCTCCCGGCTGTGGCCGTGCATCTGATGGTCATAGTGCTCGCTCAGGTGGTGCAGCTTCTCCACCGCGTTGAACAGATGGTTGCTGGTCTCCCCCACCTGGCTCACCACCGACTGGATCCGTGCCACGAAACGGTTGAAGGCGGTGGCCAGCTGGCCGATCTCGTCGTGGCTCTGCACCTTGAGGCGCTGGGTCAGATCCCCCTCCCCGTCGGCGATGTCGTTGAGGGCCGATACCGCATCCGCCAGCGGCCGGGTGACCCGGTTGCCGATCACCACGGTGGCGACCAGGGTCACCCCCAGAATGACCAGAATGAGCAAGACGCTGCTCTGCAGCGAGTCACGCATGTTGCTCTCGCGTACGGTGCGCAGCGCCGCCAGCTCGCTGTCGATGTCGTCGATGTAGAAACCGGTGCCGATGATCCACTGGTATTTGTCGAGTACCAGGTTGAAGGAGAGTTTGGGGGCGTCCCGACCGATGGAGGGCTTGGCGGTCCAGTATTCGGAGAAGCCGTCCCCCTGACGCGCCGCCTTGACGATCTCCTGGATCAGCAGCTTGCCCTTGGCATCCTTGTCCTGCCAGCGGTTCTTGCCCTCCATCTCGGGACGGGGAGGCAGCAATATGGTGTTGCCCTGAAAATCGTAGACGAAGAAGTAGCCGTCACTGCTGTAGCGCAGCGGCCGCAGCAGCTCGGTCACCTGTTTGCGCACCGCCGGGCTGTCCGGCTGGTTGTAGACGGCATCGATGGCCGTCTTGGCCAGCATCAGATAGCTGCTGAGCAGTTCCTTGCGATCCTTGATGGCATTCTCTCGTGCCACCACCAGATCGGCTTCCAGATCACTCTTTGAAATCATGTAGTTGCTGAGGTTGACCACCAGGGCCATCAGGAGCACGGGGACGGCTCCCAACAACAGGATTTTCTGCTTTAGCGTCATCTTTCACATCCTTGCAGCTGTTTTTATGAGTGTTCCGTTCCTACCAGACCAGTATAGGATGCTGGTCGACGGGGACCCGCTTTCGCTACAATCCCCGCCCTCTATCTCTATCGACTCAGATGGCCAGACACATGAACAAATGTCCTTGCGGTTCAACTCTTTCTCTCGAAGTGTGCTGTGGATCACTGCACCGGGGGGCCGCCGCCCAGACCCCGGAGCAGCTGATGCGCTCGCGCTACAGCGCCTTCGTACTGGGATTGGGGGAGTATCTGGTGCACAGCTGGCACCCTGACTATCTGAACGGACTGACCGCGGAGCAGCTCTCCCAGACCGACACCCAATGGGACGGGCTCGAGATCCTCGCCAGCCAGGGCGGCCCCGCTGACACCCTCGGCATGGTGGAGTTCAAGGCCTGGTTCATGGAGGGTGAAGAGCGCCACTGCCTCCATGAGCGATCCCGTTTCGTGCGCCATCAGGGGCGCTGGGTCTACACCGACGGCGAGCAGGATCCGGCACCACTGCGGGTGGGGCGCAACGATCCCTGTCCCTGTGGCAGCGGCAAGAAGTTCAAGAAGTGCTGCGGCTGAGCGCCGTGACTCGTGTCGACAGAGGAGGCCCTGGTGGCCTCCTCTGCTGTTACTGGAGTGTGACAACAATCACGATTTGCTCATTAACACCCCTTTCAGTGAGCGTTTGCGAACATTAACTTGGCCCATATCAAACATTTCTGCCCAGAGACAGGCCACACTGGCACCATCTGGAAGAGATGAGACGGGCAAGAATGAAAAGAATAACCACACAAGTCGTCATCATAGGGGGTGGCGCCACCGGAGCCGGCATCATGCGCGATTGCGCACTGCGCGGCATCGACTGCATCCTGCTTGAGCGGGACGATATCGCCGCCGGCACCACCGGTCGCAACCACGGCCTGCTCCACTCCGGCGCCCGCTACGCGGTGACGGATCAGGAGTCCGCCCGCGAGTGCATTCAGGAGAACCGCATCCTCAAGCGGATCGCCAGCCACTGCGTCGAGGACACCGGCGGCCTCTTCATCACCCTGCCGGAAGATGACATCAATTTTCAAAATACCTTCATGGACGCCTGCGCCCTGGCGGGCATCGACGCCCGCCAGCTGGATCCCGCCGATGCGCTGCGCCTCGAACCCAACGTCAACCCCGCGCTGATCGGTGCCATCCAGGTGCCGGACGGCACGGTCGACCCCTTCCGCCTGGCCGCCGCCAACGTGCTGGATGCCAAGGAGCACGGCGCCCGCATCTTCACCCACAGCAAAGTGCTTGGGCTCTTGCGTACCCAAGACAGAGTGCACGGGGTCAAGGCCATCAACACCCGCACCGGTGAAGCGTTCGAGGTGGAGTGCCAGGAGGTGATCAACGCCGCCGGTATCTGGGGCCAGCAGATCTGCGAGTACGCCGATCTCGGCATCCGCATGTTCCCGGCCAAGGGCTCCCTGCTCATCATGGATTATCGCATCAACCAGCTGGTGCTCAACCGCTGCCGCAAACCGGCGGATGCGGACATCCTGGTGCCGGGCGATACCATCTCCCTCATCGGCACCACCTCCAGCCGCATCGATTACCACAAGATTGACCAGCTCACCGTCGAGCCCGAAGAGGTGGAGGTGCTGCTGCGCGAAGGGATAAAACTGGCCCCCATCATGGCCCGCACCCGATTGCTGCGCGCCTATGCCGGGGTTCGCCCGCTGGTGGCGGTGGATGGCGACGAGTCGGGCCGCAACATCAGCCGCGGCATCGTCTTGCTGGATCACGCCGAGCGGGACGGACTCAAGGGTTTCAACACCATCACCGGCGGCAAGCTAATGACCTACCGGCTGATGGCCGAATGGGCAACCGATCTGCTGGCCAAGAAGCTTGGCAACAGCAAACCGTGCCGCACCGCCGAGCTGAGCCTGCCCGGCTCGCGGGATCCGGAGAAGGTCTCCGCCCCCGGTCTCTCGGTGCCTGCCGAAGGCTCGGCCCAGTACCGTCACGGCGAGCGGGTCATCGCCTTTTTCCGCGACAATCCCAAGGCCAACGCCCTCATCTGCGAGTGCGAGATGGTGACCGCGGGTGAAATCGATTACGCCCTGCGCGAGCTGGATGTGGACAACCTGGTGGACTTGCGCCGCCGCACTCGCCTGGGCATGGGGCCCTGTCAGGGGGAGCTGTGCGCCTATCGTGCCGCCGGCCTGATGCAGGAGTACGGCAAGGCCGACGGTCGCCAGGCTTGCGTCATGCTGCGCCAGTTCCTGGAGGAGCGCTACAAGGGCACCCGCCCCGTGTTGTGGGGCGATGCCCTGCGCGAGGCCGAATTTACCTACTGGATCTACGAGGGGCTGTTCGGCCTTGGCGAGTGGACGGCCCCCCACCTGGTGGCCGAGCCGTCCTTCCCACAGGACGCCAGCACCGCCAATCCCACCAAGGAGCGCAGCCATGAAATTTGACAGCATCGTTATCGGCGGCGGCATGGCGGGCCTCTCCGCGGCCCTGCGCCTGGCCGAGGCCGGCCAGAAGACCCTGCTGATGGCCTCCGGCCAGAGCGCCCTGCACTTCTCCTCCGGCTCGGTGGATCTACTGGAGAGCGAGGGAGATCCCCGCGCCGCCCTGCCCGCCTTTATGGCCGCCAACCCCGAACACCCTTACAGCAAGGTGGGGCTGACCCATATCGCGGCGAGCCTCGATGATCTGCAGCGTCACTGCGCCGCCCAAGGCTTGCCGCTGTTTCGCCAGGAGCGCAACCACCAGCGGCTGACCCCCATCGGCACCCTGAAATCCACCTGGCTCTCCCCCGACACCTGCGCCTGCGTGACCGATGCGCCGGCCCCCGACGCCATCCTGCTGGCCACCCTGGAGGGATTTCGCGACTTTCACCCCGAGCTCGCGGCCGCCAACCTAAAAACCCACGCGCGCTTCGCCCATTGCCGCATCCTGACCGGGGAAATTCGCCTGCCCCAGCTGGCCGAGTTCAGCCGCAATCCCCACGAGTTTCGCTCCGCCGACATCGCCCGTCTGTTTGACAAGCAGGGCAATGGCCAGCATGACCTGCTGACGGAGCTGGCCCGCGAGATCAGCCGCATGGTGCAGGAGAGCGGTGAGCCGCGATGCCGCCACCTGGTGCTGCCCGCCTGCCTGTCGCTGGGGCTGGTCGGCCCGCGCCTGACGGAGCTGGAGCAGCGCACCGGCTGCATCATCAAGGAGGTGGCCACCATGCCGCCGTCGCTTATCGGCATGCGGATGCAGGAAGCCCTCAAGCGCCGCTTCATGGCCCTTGGCGGCACCTTCCTCACCAGCGAGCGGGTACTGGGCGCCCGCTATGACGGCGAACGGGTCATCGGCGTGCACAGCCAGAATGGCGACGATCAACTCTTTGAAGCGGATAACTTTGTACTCGCCTCCGGCAGCTTCTTCAGCCGCGGGCTGGAGTCGCGCCTGCGCGGCATTCGTGAGCCCATCTTCAACGCCGATGTGCTGAGCCTGCCCGAGCGCGACGCCTGGGCCGGCCGCCGCCTGTTTGACCACCACCCCTTCATGGGCTTCGGGGTCAAGACCGACGACAAGCTCAGAGTGCTGCGTGGCGGCAAACCGCTCGCCAACCTCTACGGCGCCGGCAGCGTGCTGGCGCACTATGACCCCATAAAAGAAGGGTCAGGCTCAGGTGTCGCGGTCGCCACCGGCTGGCAGGCTGCCGGTCATATTTTGAGTTCAGCCCAATGATGATTTCGACCCATATCCCGTGCCTTCACACCCAACGGGAGGAGAACTGACATGCTACTGGATCATGCCAACCAAACCTTCGATCAGTGCATCAAATGCACCGTCTGTACCGCCTACTGCCCGGTGGCCAAGGCCAACCCGGCCTACCCAGGCCCCAAGCAGGCGGGCCCGGATGGGGAGCGGCTGCGCATCAAGAGCCCGGAGCTCTTTGACAGCGCCCTCAAGTACTGCACCAACTGCAAGCGCTGCGAGGTGGCCTGCCCGAGCGGAGTGCGCATCGGCGACATCATCGCCAAGGCCAAGCACCAGTACAGCGGCTTCAAACCGGGGATCCGCGAGTTCGTGCTCTCCCACACCGATCTGATGGGCAGCATGTCCACCCTGATGGCCCCGGTGGTCAACTTCACCACCGGCCTCAAGCCGATGAAGCTGGTGCTGGACAAGGCGCTGGGGGTCTCCTCCCACCGCGATCTGCCCAAGTACTCCCAGGGCACCTTCCGCGGCTGGTACAAGAAGCAGAAAGCGAGTCAGGCCCGCTTTGCGCGCCAAATCGCCTACTTCCACGGCTGCTACGTCAACTACAACCACCCGCAGCTCGGCAAGGAGCTGGTGCAGGTGCTCAACGCCATGAACATCGGCGTCCAGTTGCTGGAGCGGGAGAAGTGCTGTGGCGTGCCGCTGATTGCCAACGGCTTCATGGACAAGGCCAAGCAGCAGGCAGCCTTCAACATCCAGCAGCTGGAGAACACCCTGCTCGGCAACGAGATGCCGCTCTTGGCCACCTCCTCCACCTGCGGCTTTACCCTGCGCGACGAATATCCCCACCTACTGGAGCAGGACAACCACAAGGTGCGCGATCGCATCTCGCTGGTGACCCGCTTCCTGTGGAACGAGTTCTACCAGGGCAACAAGCCGGCGATGAAGCCGCTCAATCTGCACATCGCCTACCACACCCCCTGCCACATGGAGAAGATGGGGGGCGTCATCTATACCCTGGAGCTGCTGCGCGCCATCCCTGGCGTCAAGGTAACTGTGCTGGACTCCCAGTGCTGCGGCATCGCCGGCACCTACGGCTTCAAGTCGGAGAACTACCAGACCAGCCAGGCCATCGGCGAGGGGCTGTTTGATCAGATAAACCGGCTCAAGCCCGATCTGGTCATCACCGACTGCGAAACCTGCAAATGGCAGATCGAGATGAGCACGGCGTTCCGCTGCGAACACCCCATCCACCTGTTGGCCCAGGCACTTGCCTGATCCCTACGCCCGACCGGGCAGGCTGTTCAGCAAAGAGGACAACGGGTAAAAATCAGATAAAAACAGAGCCGGCAATTGCCGGCTCCTTTTATTGGATCAATCTATTGGGTCATCACTCGCATGGGTCATACCCTCAATAGACAGCCCATTGATTGAATCCGGCTGCCGACGGCCACATCGCCTCCCCTTTAGCGCCGCCCACAGTGCATATTTATTCAAACCGAACTTGTTATCCCCAAATGGATAGAAAAACGATCGCGTTGAGGACGTCCCCTTGCCGGATGCGGGCTGGCGGGCTACGGGGCACACTGCCGCCAGACAGCGGCATTAACAATGGTGCAATAAGTTGAGTTTCCTCATAATTTAACCGGGATCTCATTTCCGGCAGTTGCCTGCTCCGCCAATTGATCTAGCGCAATCCCGCCCGCGATAAATCATCATTCGTTTTACCCATTTGGTAATATCCAACTCGAGCAATCGCATAAATACATGGGTTTTATTCACTAATAACAATTAATCGGCCTGCCTGCTCCTGCCTTGTGC
>NZ_NEVB01000011.1:0-56875 GCF_002259925.1 Aeromonas sp. A35_P
AAAGCCTTTGCCCACCAGATCCTCCACTACAAGGAGATGACCCTGACCGGCATCCTCTGCATCGTGGACGGTGAATCCCAACAACGTCTGCAAGTCACCCTCGAACCCTACTTAGGAGGCCATGGTGGCAAAAAAGAAAAAGGCTGAGGCGCCGGAGAACCACGAACGCTGGCTGGTCTCCTATGCCGACTTCATGACCCTGCTGTTCGCCCTGTTCGTGGTGCTTTACTCCTTCGCGATGGCCAAGCAGTCTGAAACCCGGGTACTGATCCAGGGCTTCATCGAGTCGCTGGGTAAAATAGGCCTGATCTCTCCGCCTGCGGGCTCACCGGTCATGCAAGGGGGCACCGGCATTCTTGAGCCGGAATCCAAGACCACCCCGAGCAGCCCCGAGAAGGAGACGGTGCTGGAGAAGGATGCCCCCACGGCAGCTTCGGATCCCTTCAACGAGACCATAGGCGCCTCTGAGAAGCCGAGCGCAACGGAGTCCTGGCCCCACAAGACCCAGGAGCAGGAGTGGGTGCAGGTGACCAAGAAGAAACTGGAGCAGCAGCTCAAGGCACAGATCGAATCCAAGGATCTGGAGGTAGAGCAGCTCGGCAGCCAGCTGGTGATCCGCATCGGTGAAAAGGCACTGTTCCCGGCCGATTCCGCCTTCCTCCAGCCCCAGTTCATTCCGCTGGTCAACAAGATCTCCGGCATTCTGGCGGATATCCCGGGCAAGGTGGTGGTGACCGGCCACACCGACAACACCCAGGCGCCGGTGGAACTCTATCGCAGCAACTGGGAGCTGTCGGTGCTGCGCTCGGCCTCCATCGTGCACACCCTGCTCACCAACCCCAAGCTCGATGCCTCTCGGGTCATCGCACAGGGGGTGGCAGATGCCCAGCCCCGCTATCCCAACGACACCCCGGAACACCGGCAAGCCAATCGCCGGGTCGAGATCACCCTCTCCCAGGGCAAGGCCGCCGAAGAGTCCCTCCCCGTCCTCAAACCCTGATCCAGCAGACCCCGCCCAGCGGGGTCTCGTTTTTCTCGATTAGTTTATTTTTCGAACTGCCCCACGATTTTCCCCCTATCACAAAAGCGAGTGAAAATGATTCTCAAATAGGAACATTGACCCCGCTTGCAAAATACGATTTTCCTCCCGCTGATTAATAATTAATCCCCTGAAATGACATGTAAATCAGTATCAAGGTGGCATAATACGTAACATCCTTGTTAAGTCTCGTGATTAATTTGGTTAGAGAAAACTCCTATGTTTGCTGATATTGCTGTCCAGCATTGGGCTTTTGCTGTCTATGTAGTTGGCGCCATCTGTATCTGCCTGATCATGATCGGCCTGGCTGCCCTGCTGGGAGGCCGCGCCTACGGCCGAGCCAAGAACAAACCCTTCGAGTCAGGCGTGGACTCCGTGGGCAATGCCCGTCTGCGCTTCTCCGCCAAGTTCTATCTGGTTGCCATGTTCTTCGTCATCTTCGACGTGGAGGCGCTCTATCTCTTTGCCTGGTCCGTCTCCGTTCGGGAGAGCGGCTGGGTCGGCTTCATCGAGGCCGCCATCTTCATCTCCTTGCTGCTGGTAGGACTCATCTACCTGTGGCGCATCGGCGCCCTCGACTGGGCACCGAAAAAACGCGTCCTGACCGACAAGAAGCCAGACTGAATTACTGATTATCCCTTTGAGGTTGCACCATGAAGTACACCCTGACCCGGATTGACCCCGATGCGCCGGTTGAGCGCTACCCCCAGGAACAGCGCCAGACCGTCGAGGATCCCCTGGCTCAAGAGGCCTCACGCGGCATCATGATCGGGCGCCTAGAAGAGGTGCTGCAGGACACGGTCAACTGGGGCCGCAAGAACTCCCTCTGGCCCTACAATTTCGGCATCTCCTGCTGCTACGTGGAGATGTGTACCGCCTTCACCTCCCCTCATGACGTGGCCCGCTTCGGTGCCGAAGTCATCCGGGCCTCACCGCGCCAGGCCGATTTCATGGTCATCGCCGGCACCCCCTTCATCAAGATGGCCCCGGTCATCCAGCGTCTGTACGAACAGCTGCTCGAACCCAAATGGGTTATCTCCATGGGGGCCTGCGCCAACTCGGGTGGCATGTATGACATCTACTCGGTCGTTCAGGGCGTCGACAAGTTCCTGCCGGTCGACGTCTACATTCCGGGCTGCCCGCCCCGTCCCGAGGCCTTCCTGCAGGCGCTGATGTTGCTGCAGGACTCCATCGGCAAGGAGCGCCGTCCGCTCTCCTGGGTGGTGGGCGATCAGGGCATCTATCGCCCCCAGATGCCTGCCAAGAAGGACCGCAAGCGTGGCGAGCGGATCAACGTCACCAACCTGCGCACGCCGGATGAGATCTGACCATGAAACTGACTCGAGAATTTCCCAGCAACTACGCCATGGCCCAGTGGCAACCGAGTGATCACAAAGACGCTCAGGTAGTCGGCGAGCTGTTTGCCCATTTCGGTGCCGAACGCTTCACCATCCAGAATACCCGCACCGGCGTGCCGGTGGTCTGGCTCTCCCGCGAGCTGCTGCTGGATGTGATGGGGTTCCTTAAAAAGCTCCCCTCCCCGTTCGTGATGCTGTTTGACTTGAGCGCCACCGACGAGCGGATGCGCAGCCATCGTCACGACCTGCCCGACAGCGACTTCACCGTCTTCTATCACCTCATCTCCATCGATCGCAACGCCGACCTGATGTTGAAGGTACCGCTCAAGGAGGGGGATCTGACGCTGCCCACCGTCAGCCGCCACTTCCCCAACGCCAACTGGTATGAACGGGAAGTGTGGGATCTGATGGGGATCACCTTCGACGGTCACCCGCACCTGACCCGCATCATGATGCCCAAGAGCTGGCAGGGTCACCCGTTGCGCAAGGATTATCCGGCGCGCGCCACCGAATTTGATCCCTTCATGCTCGATGCCGCCAAGCAGGACATGGAGCAGGGCAACCTGATGTTCAAACCGGAAGAGTGGGGCATGAGCCGCGGCAACGAGAACGAGGACTACATGTTCTTGAACCTGGGCCCCAACCACCCCTCCGCCCACGGTGCCTTCCGCCTGGTGTTGCAGCTCGATGGCGAGGAGATCCGCGACTGCGTGCCCGATATCGGCTATCACCACCGCGGTGCCGAGAAAATGGGCGAGCGCCAGTCCTGGCACAGCTACATCCCCTACACCGATCGGGTCGAGTACCTGGGCGGGGTGATGAACAACCTGCCCTACGTGCTGGCGGTCGAGAAGCTGGCCGGCATCAAGGTGCCACAGCGGGTCGACATGATCCGGGTGATGCTGGCTGAGCTGTTCCGCATCCAGAGTCACCTGCTGTTCATCGGTACCTATATCCAGGACGTGGGTGCCATGACCCCGGTCTTCTTCACCTTCACCGACCGGCAGCGGATTTACACCATCATCGAAGCCATCACCGGCGCCCGCATGCATCCGGCCTGGTTCCGCATCGGCGGCGTGGCCCACGATCTGCCCGTCGGCTGGCAGCGACTGGTGCAGGACAACCTGCTGAGCTGGCTTCCCAAGCGGCTGATGGACTATGAGAAGGCCGCCATGCGCAACAGCATACTGCGTGGCCGCACCATAGGCGTCGCCGCCTACAACACAGAACAGGCGCTGGCCTGGGGCACCACGGGTGGCGGTCTGCGCGCCACCGGCCTCAACTTCGACGTGCGCAAGTGGCGCCCCTACTCCGGCTACGATCAGTTCGAATTCGAGGTACCGGTCGGTGCCAACGGCGATGCCTACGATCGCGCCCTGGTGCGCATCGAGGAGATGCGCCAGAGCATGCGCATCATAGAGCAGTGCATGAAGAATATGCCGGAGGGGCCGTTCAAGGCGGATCACCCGCTCACCACGCCGCCGCCCAAAGAGCGCACCCTGCAGGACATCGAAACCCTGATCACCCACTTCCTGCAAGTGTCGTGGGGCCCGGTCATGCCGGCCGCCGAGTCCTTCCAGATGATCGAGGCGACCAAGGGGATCAACAGTTATTACCTGACCAGCGATGGCTCCACCATGAGCTACCGAACCCGGATCCGCACCCCGAGCTTTGCTCACCTGCAACAGATCCCCTCGGTGATCCGTGGCCAGATGGTGTCGGACCTCATCGTCTATCTGGGCAGTATCGATTTCGTTATGTCGGATGTGGACCGTTGAGTAACCGCTGTTACCAAGCGCCGTTACACGACAACAAGAACAAGCCACAAAAGGTTATGCCATGAGCCAGCAATGTCAGTGCCAACACAATCCGTCCCCGCAGGGACAGAGTTCATGCCAGGGCAAGGGGAACGATTTCGTCCTGAGCCAGGCAGAACGCGATGCCATCGAGCATGAGAAACACCACTACGAAGATCCCCGTGCCGCCAGTATCGAAGCGCTCAAGATAGTGCAGCAGGCCCGCGGCTGGGTACCTGACGGTGCCATCCACGCCATCGCCGCCGAGCTCGGCATCCCCGCCAGCGACGTGGAGGGGGTCGCCACCTTCTACAGCCAGATCTTCCGCCAGCCGGTCGGTCGCCACATCATCCGCGTCTGCGACAGCATGGTCTGCTACATCAACGGCCATGAGCAACTGCTGGCCGGCCTGAAAGAGGTGATGGACCTGGCCCCCGGCCAGACCTCCGCCGACGGCCGCTTCACCCTGCTGCCGGTCTGCTGCCTCGGCAACTGCGACAAGGGGCCGGCGCTGATGATCGACGATGACACCTACGGTGGGCTCGACGCCGTCAGCCTGCTCAAGACCCTGGAGGCTTACCCATGAGTCTGGCATCCCTTGGTACCGCCAACCGCATCGCCCGCGCCGCCGAGACCCATCCCCTCACCTGGCGACTGCGCGACGACGGCCAGCCGGTCTGGCTGGATGAATACCAGAGCAAGCAGGGTTACGATGCGGCCCGCAAGGCATTGGGCCAGATGAGCCCTGATGAAATCGTCGGCACCGTCAAGGATGCCGGCCTCAAGGGGCGCGGCGGCGCCGGCTTCTCCACCGGCGTGAAGTGGGGCCTGATGCCCAAAGACGAGAGCATGAACATCCGTTACCTGCTCTGCAACGCCGACGAGATGGAGCCGAACACCTACAAGGATCGGCTGTTGATGGAGCAACTGCCCCACCTGCTGATCGAGGGGATGATCATCTCGGCCAAGGCCCTCAAGGCCTACCGTGGTTACATCTTCCTGCGCGGCGAGTACGTCGATGCCGCCACCAACCTGCGCCGGGCGGTAGAAGAGGCCAAGGCCGCCGGTCTGCTCGGCAAGAACATCCTGGGCTCGGGCTTTGACTTCGAGCTGTTCGTCCACACCGGCGCCGGCCGTTACATCTGCGGCGAAGAGACGGCGCTCATCAACTCCCTGGAAGGGCGCCGCGCCAACCCGCGCGCCAAGCCCCCCTTCCCCGCCGTTTCCGGCGTCTGGGGCAAGCCCACCTGCGTCAACAACGTCGAGACCCTGTGCAACGTGCCCGCCATCATCGGCAACGGTGTGGCCTGGTATCAGGGGCTGGCGCTGCCAGGTTCGGAAGATCACGGCACCAAGCTGATGGGCTTCTCCGGCAAGGTCAACAACCCCGGCCTGTGGGAGCTGCCGTTTGGCATCACCGCCCGCGAGCTGTTCGAGCACTACGCCGGCGGCATGAAGCCCGGCTATCGCCTGAAAGCCTGGCAACCGGGCGGCGCCGGTACTGGCTTCCTGCTGCCCGAGCACCTGGATGCCCAGATGTACGCCGGCGGCATCGGCAAGGTCGGCACCCGGATGGGCACGGGCCTTGCCATGGCGGTAGATGACAGCATCAACATGGTCTCCCTGCTGCGCAACATGGAAGAGTTCTTCGCCCGCGAGTCCTGTGGCTGGTGCACCCCCTGCCGTGACGGCCTGCCCTGGAGCGTCAAGCTGCTGCGCGCGCTGGAGCGGGGCGAGGGTCAGCCAGGGGATCTCGCCACCCTGGAGCAGCTGGTCAGCTTCCTCGGCCCGGGCAAGACCTTCTGTGCCCATGCCCCTGGCGCCATCGAGCCGCTGGGCAGTGCGATGAAGTATTTCCGGTCCGAATTCGAGGCCGGCGTCAAGGCGCCGCAGGATAGTCACAAGCAGCTCAAGGGTATCCAGCCCAACCTGCTGGGCGAGCGCTGGTAAGACGCCCAGTGCGCCCGCAGAACCGGCGCGAGCCACAGAATTTATCTCATTGAAGTCAGGGAAGTTGTATGGCCACCATTCATGTAGACGGTAAAGAGTTTGAGGTAGACGGGGCAGATAACCTGCTGCAAGCCTGTCTCTCCCTTGGGCTGGACGTCCCCTATTTTTGCTGGCACCCGGCGCTCGGTAGCGTCGGCGCCTGCCGCCAGTGTGCGGTGAAGCAGTATCAGAATGCCGACGACAAGCGCGGCCGCCTGGTCATGTCCTGCATGACTCCCTCCACCGATGGCACCTATATCTCCATCGAGGACGAAGAGGCGAAGGAGTTCCGCAAGACGGTGGTGGAGTGGCAGATGACCAACCACCCCCACGACTGCCCGGTGTGCGAAGAGGGTGGCGCCTGCCACCTGCAGGACATGACGGTGATGACCGGCCACAACAGCCGCCGCTACCGTTTCACCAAGCGCACCCACCAGAATCAGGATCTGGGTCCCTTCATCAACCACGAGATGAACCGCTGCATCGCCTGCTATCGCTGCGTCCGTTACTACAAGGACTACGCTGGCGGCGAGGATCTCGGGGTCTACGGCGCCCACGACAACGTCTACTTCGGCCGGGTCGAGGATGGCACCCTGGAGAGCGAATTCTCCGGCAACCTGGTGGAGGTCTGCCCCACCGGCGTGTTCACCGACAAGACCCACTCCGAGCGCTACAACCGCAAGTGGGACATGCAGTTCGCCCCCAGTATCTGCCAGGGGTGTTCGGTCGGCTGCAACATCAGCCCGGGTGAGCGTTACGGCGAGCTGCGCCGCATCGAGAACCGCTTCCACGGTGCCCTGAACCACTACTTCCTGTGCGACCGCGGCCGCTTCGGCTACGGCCACGTCAATCTGACCGACCGCCCGCGCCAACCCCTGTTGCAGGATGGCAGTGACAAGCTGGCCATCACGGTGGACGGAGCCCTGAACCGGGCTGCCGACGCCCTGCGCACCGCCAGTAACATCATCGGCATCGGTTCGCCGCGGGCGTCGCTTGAGAGCAACTTCGCCCTGCGCGAACTGGTGGGTGCCGCCAACTTCTACAGCGGCGTCGAGCAAAGCGAATGGGAGTGCCTGCAGAAGATGCTGCAGATCCTGCAGCACGGTGGCGTGCGTACCCCCAGCCTGCGCGACATGGAAGAGGCCGACGCCGTGCTGGTGCTCGGCGAGGATGTCACCCAGACCGCCGCCCGCATTGCCCTGGCCCTGCGTCAGGCAGTCAAGGGCAAGGGCCGCGAGATCGCCCGCAAGCTGAAGGTGGATTTGTGGCAGGTCGCCGCGGTGCAGACCCTGGCCCAGAACGAGCGCTACCCGCTGCTCATCACCAGTCTCGACACCACCCGACTGGACGACGTGGCGAGCGGCACCCTGCACGCCCCCCACGCGGATCAGGCGCGCCTGGGCTTCGCCATCGCCCATCTGCTCGATGGCAGCGCCCCAGCCCTGACCGATCTCGCCCCCGAGCTGCAGTCCCTGGCCGCCAACTGGGCCGCGCTGCTCGGCAACGCCAAGAAGCCGCTCATCATCGCCGGCACCGGTGCCCGCAGCCAGGCGCTGCTCGAGGCAGCCAGCAACATCGCCCACGCCCTCAAGGGCCGTGGCCAGGCTGTGGAGCTCGCCCTGGTCGCTCAGGAGACCAACAGCCTGGGGCTGGCCATGCTGGCCGGCAATGCCGCCCCGCTGGAGGCCGCCCTCAAGCGCATCGAAACAGAAGAGAAGCTCGCGCTGGTGATGCTCGAGAACGATCTCTACCGCCGCGCACCGCGCAGCCGCGTCGATGCCGTCATCGACCGCCTGCAGCACCTGCTGGTGGTCGACCATCAGGACACCGGCACCGCCCAGAAAGCGAACCTAGTGCTGCCTGCCGCCAGCTTCGCCGAAGCCGACGGTACCCTCATCAACATGGAAGGCCGCGCCCAGCGTTTCTTCCAGGTTTATGCCCCCGCCTTCTACGACGCCGACATCCAGGTGCGCGAGAGCTGGCGCTGGCTGGCCGCCCTGCAAGGGGCACTGGATCGCAAACCGCTACGCTGGAACACCTTCGACGAGGTGAGCAGTGCCTGCGCCGCCAGCGCTCCGCTGCTGACCAGCATGCGTGAGGCCGCACCCAACGCCGGTCTGCGCATCCGCGGCATGAAGCTCGCCCGCGAGCCGCACCGCTACAGTGGCCGCACCTCCATGCTGGCGGATCAGAACGTGAGCGAGCCCAGAGTCGCCCAGGACCCCGACTCACCCTTCAACTTCTCCATGGAAGGCTACGCCGGTGCCCGCCAGCCGCTGCAACAGGTGCCATTCGCCTGGGCGCCGGGCTGGAACTCCCCCTCTGCCTGGAACAAGTTCCAGGATGAAGTGGGTGGCAACCTGCGCGCCGGGGATCCCGGTCGCCGTCTGCTGGAAGCGGGTGAGGACAGCCTCGGCTGGTTCGACACCATTCCCGCCCCGTTCAGTGCCAAAGAGGCGCTGCAGGTGGTGAGCTATGACCAGCTGTTTGGCGGCGAAGAGCTCTCTGCCAGAAGCCCGGTCATCCAGGCCCGCATGAGCGAACCCGTGCTGGTGCTGAACCCGGCCGACGCCAACCGTCTCTCCCTCAGTGCCGGCAGCCAGGTCGCCTTCTCCTGGGGTGGCCACCACTGGCGGCTGACCCTGCGACTGAGCGAGCATCTGAGCGCCGGTCTGGTGGGTCTGCCGCTCGGTGTCAACGGTCTGCCGACCGCCCTGCACCAGCAATATCTCGCCAACCTGCAGGAGGCCATCGCATGAGCGACTCTCTGATCGATCTGTTGCTGGAGATCGGCAAGGCATTGATCGTGCTGGTGGGGATCGTGGGGGCCGGTGCCTTCATGAGCTTCATCGAGCGCCGTCTGCTGGCGCTGTGGCAGGATCGTTACGGCCCCAACCGGGTAGGCCCCTTCGGCCTGCTGCAGCTGGCGGCCGACATGATCAAGATGTTCTTCAAGGAGGACTGGATCCCGCCGTTCGCCGATCGGCGGATCTTCGTGCTGGCCCCCATCATCGCCTTTACTGCCTTCATTCTGGCGTTTGCGGTGGTGCCGATCACCCCCACCTGGGGCGTGGCGGATCTCAACGTGGGATTGCTCTACATCCTGGCCATCGCGGGGCTGGCGGTCTATGCCGTGCTGTTCGCCGGCTGGTCGAGCAACAACAAGTACTCCTTGCTCGGCAGCCTGCGCGCCTCGGCCCAGACCCTCTCCTACGAGGTGTTCCTTGGCCTCTCCTTGATGGGCATCGTCATCCAGACCGGCAGCTTCAACCTGCGGGATATCGTGGAAGCCCAGGCAGGACTGTGGAACATCATCCCCCAGTTCCTGGGCTTCATCACCTTCCTGTTTGCTGGCGTCGCCGTCACCCACCGCCATCCGTTTGACCAGCCGGAAGCCGAGCAGGAGCTCGCCGACGGTTATCACATCGAGTATGCGGGCATGAAGTGGGGTCTGTTCTTCGTGGGTGAGTACATCGGCATCGTGCTGATCTCTTCGCTCATCGTGACCCTGTTCTTCGGTGGCTGGCACGGCCCCTGGCTGCCGCCCTTCATCTGGTTTGCCCTGAAGACCGCCTGCTTCATGGTGTTCTTCATTCTGCTGCGGGCCTCTCTGCCCCGCCCGCGCTTTGACCAGGTGATGTCGTTTGGCTGGAAAGTCTGCCTGCCGCTGACCCTGCTCAACATGCTGGTCACCGGCGCCGTGGTGCTGATGAATGCGCAGTGAGGCCGCAATGGACAGAAAATTTGTGATGCCGTTTGGCTGGAACGTCTGCTTGCCCGCCGCCCTGCATCCCGCTCGGGATGCAGCCGCTACGGGCTGTGGTGCTGATGAATGTGCAGTGAGGCACGACTATGAAAATTATTAACATCATCAAGGGTGTCGGCACCCAGTTACGCAGCCTGGGTATGGTGTTCTCCCAGGCCTGGCGCCCCCGCGAGACCCTCAACTACCCGGAGCAGGCCGTCTATGCGGCGCCTCGCTATCGCGGCCGCATCGTGCTGACTCGCGATCCGGATGGCGACGAACGCTGCGTGGCCTGCAACCTGTGTGCGGTGGCCTGCCCGGTCGGCTGCATCTCGCTGCAAAAATCCGAGCGGGAAGATGGTCGCTGGTACCCTGAGTTCTTTCGCATCAACTTCTCCCGCTGCATCTTCTGCGGCCTGTGCGAAGAGGCCTGCCCCACCACCGCCATCCAGCTGACGCCGGATTTCGAGATGGGCGAGTACCGCCGCCAGGATCTGGTGTACGAGAAGGAAGATCTGCTGATCAGCGGCCCCGGCAAGTACCCGGACTACAACTTCTATCGCATGAGCGGGATGGCCATCGACGGCAAGCCGAAAGGGGATGCCGAAAACGAAGCCAAGCCCATCGATGTCAAGAGCCTGCTGCCCTGAGGAGTCAATCATGGAACTGGCATTCTATGCCGCGGCCCTGGTCGCCATTTACAGCACGCTGCGGGTGATCAGCACCAGCAATCCGATGCACGCGCTGCTCAATCTCATCATCTCCCTCATCGCCGTGGCCATGATCTTCTTCTGTCTGGGCGCCGCCTTCGCAGGCGCCCTGCAGGTGATCGTCTACGCGGGCGCCATCATGGTGCTGTTCGTGTTCGTGGTGATGATGCTGAACCTGGGCTCGGCCCAGGATCAGGAGAAGCACTGGCTCACTCCCACCACCTGGGTGGGCCCGGGCCTGCTTTCGCTCATTCTGCTGGGTTTTCTGGCCTACGGCATTCTCGGGGTCACCGGCGGTGAACTCGGTCTGACCGACGTCAGTGCCAAAGCGGTCGGCATCGCCCTGTTCGGTCCTTACGTGCTGGCGGTGGAGCTCGCCTCCATCCTGCTGCTGGCCGGTCTGGTGACCGCCTATCACCTTGGCCGTGAAGACAAGAGCGGCGAGGTACTCTCGGTGCCCCGCACCCAGGCCCGTCCATCACAAGAAGGAGGTCAGCAATGAATGGCATCCCCATGGAGCACGGACTGCTGCTGGCTGCCGTGCTGTTCTGCATCGGCCTGTGCGGCCTGCTGATCCGCCGCAACTTGCTGTTTATCCTCATGAGTATCGAGATCATGATGAACGCCTCGGCACTGGCATTCGTGGTGGCTGGCAGCCGCTGGGCCCAGGCCGATGGCCAGATCATGTACATACTGGTGATTTCTCTGGCGGCAGCGGAGGCCAGTATCGGCCTCGCCCTGTTACTGCTGCTCTATCGTCGTTACCACACCCTCAACGTGGACACTGTGAGCGAGATGCGCGGATGAGCCTCCTATACCTGACTTTTCTGTTTCCGCTGCTGGGATGGCTGGTGCTGGCCTTCTCCCTCGGTCGTTTCGGCGAGCGCACCTCGGCGCTCATCGGCGTCGGCAGCATAGGGTTGTCGGCCCTCACTACCCTGTGGGTCGGCATCGATTTTCTCAACACCATGCCGGCGGGCGGCGTCTATACCCAGACCCTGTGGCAGTGGATCTCGGTGGGCAGCTTCAGCCCCAGCTTCCGCCTGGCACTAGACGGCCTGTCGCTGACCATGCTCGGCGTGGTCACCGGGGTGGGCTTCTTCATCCACCTGTTCGCCTCCTGGTACATGCGTGGGGAAGAGGGTTATTCGCGCTTCTTCACCTACACCAACCTCTTCATCGCCAGCATGCTGTTCCTGGTGCTGGCCGATGACCTGCTGTTCGTGTATCTGGGCTGGGAAGGGGTGGGTCTGTGCAGCTACCTGCTGATCGGCTTCTACTACAAGGATCGCAACAACGGCGCCGCCGCCCTCAAGGCGTTCGTGGTGACCCGGGTCGGCGACGTCTTCCTCGCCATCGGCCTGTTCATCCTCTATCGCGAGCTCGGCACCCTCAACATCCACGAGCTGCTGGTGCGTGCCCCCACCCTGTTTGCCGAAGGCTCCCCCGCCCTGTCGCTGGCCTGCCTGATGCTGCTCGGCGGCGCCGTCGGCAAATCGGCCCAGCTGCCGCTGCAGACCTGGCTGGCGGATGCCATGGCGGGCCCGACCCCGGTCTCGGCGCTGATCCACGCGGCCACCATGGTGACCGCCGGTGTCTATCTCATCGCCCGTACCCACGGTCTGTTCCTGCTGGCCCCCGAGATCCTGCATCTGGTGGCGCTGGTCGGGGCCATTACCCTGGTGCTGGCGGGCTTTGCGGCCCTGGTGCAAACCGACATCAAGCGGATCCTGGCCTACTCCACCATGAGCCAGATCGGCTACATGTTCCTGGCCCTCGGCGTTGGTGCCTGGGAAGGGGCCATCTTCCACCTGATGACCCACGCCTTCTTCAAGGCGCTGTTGTTCCTCTCCGCCGGTGCCGTGATCGTCGCCACCCACCACGAGCAGAACATCTTCAAGATGGGGGGCTTGCGCAAGAGCCTGCCGCTGGTCTATGCCTGCTTCCTGGTAGGGGGCTCAGCCCTGGCCGCGCTGCCGCTGGTGACCGCCGGTTTCTACAGTAAAGACGCCATCCTGTGGCAAGTGCAGGCCAGCGGCCAGAGCGCCCTGCTGTGGGCCGGTCTGGGCGGTGCCTTCCTCACCTCCCTCTACACCTTCCGCCTCATCTTCATCGCCTTCCACGGCAAGGAGCAGACCCAGGCTCACGCCGGTCACGGCTTGGCCCATCAGCTGCCGCTGCTGGTGCTGATGGTGCTCTCCACCGGCATTGGCGCCCTGATCGTGCCGCCGCTGGCGGGGGTACTGCCGGCAGGTCCGGGGGATCACATCGAAGAGGGGCGCCATGGGTTGGAGATCACCTCCGCCGTCATCGCCATCGCCGGCATCGCCCTGGCTGCCTTCCTGTTCCTGGGTGAGCGCCGTCTGGCCAGCAGCGTGGCCAACAGTGCGCCGGGCAAGTTGCTCAGCACTCTCTGGTTCAATGCCTGGGGCTTTGACTGGCTTTACGATCAGCTGTGGGTCAAGCCGTATCTGCTGGCGACCCGGTTGCTCGGCAAGGATCCGCTGGACTGGATGATGAACCTGCCAGCCTGGCTGGCCCAGAGCGGCCACCAGCTGTTGGCCTGGACCGTTTCCGGCAAGTTGCGCTGGTATGCAGCCTCCATGGGAATGGGCGCCGCCCTGATCCTGGCCCTGCTGCTGCTCGGCTGATCCCGTGATGCAGCCCCTGAACTCGCAGCAAGCCCACGGGCCTGCACAGTGACTAGAACATAGACGAGAGCTGATATCGTGACCTTACTCTGGATCTTGTTAATACCCTTCATCGGCGGTCTGCTCTGTTGGCAGACCGAGCGATTCGGCGAGTACTTCGTACGCTGGGTCGCCCTGCTGTCGATGAGCGCCTGCCTGCTGCTCGCCTGCGCCATCTGGTGGAGCGGTGACTTCACCCTGTCAGCCCAGGGCGGCGTACCCGCCTGGGCCGCCGAACTGCAACTGCCCTGGATCCCCCGCTTCGGCATCTCGCTGCACCTGGCGGTGGATGGCTTGTCGCTGCTGATGGTGATCCTCACCTGCTTCATCGGCGTGCTGGCCATCCTCTGTTCTTGGAAGGAAATCGTGCAGCGCATCGGCTTCTTCCACCTCAACCTGTTGTGGATCCTGGGTGGCGTGCTCGGCGTCTTCATGGCGCTGGACCTGTTCCTCTTCTTCTTCTTCTGGGAGATGATGCTGGTGCCGATGTACTTCCTGATTGCGCTGTGGGGCCACTCGGTCACCGACGGCAAATCCCGGATCAACGCCGCCACCAAGTTCTTCATCTACACCCAGGTCAGCGGCCTCATCATGCTGGTCGCCATCCTGGGTCTGGTGCTGACTCACCACGCCGCCACCGGCGTGTTCACCTTCAACTATCAGGAGTTGCTGAACACCCCCATGAGCGAGGGGGTGCAGTGGCTGCTGATGCTGGGCTTCTTCATCGCCTTCGCGGTCAAGATGCCGCTGGTGCCGCTGCACGGCTGGCTGCCGGATGCCCACAGCCAGGCGCCGACTGCGGGTTCCGTGGACTTGGCGGGGATCCTGCTCAAAACCGCCGCCTACGGTCTGCTGCGCTTCGCCTTGCCGCTCTTCCCCGAGGCGTCCGCCGAATTTGCCCCCTACGCCATGGTGCTGGGCCTCATCGGCATCGTCTACGGCGCCATCGTGGCGTTCGCCCAGACCGACATCAAGCGGCTGGTGGCCTACACCAGCATCTCCCACATGGGCTTCGTGATGATCGCCATCTATTCGGGCAGCGAGCTGGCCCTGCAGGGCGCCGTGGTACAGATGATCGCCCACGGTCTCTCCGCCGCCGGCCTCTTCATCCTGTGCGGTCAGCTCTACGAGCGTCTGCACACCCGGGACCTGCGCCTGATGGGCGGTCTGTGGGGCCGTCTGCGCTACCTGCCAGGCGTAATGCTGTTCTTCTCGGTCGCCTCGCTGGGGATGCCGGGCACCGGCAACTTCGTCGGCGAGTTCCTGATCCTCATCGGCAGCTTCCAGGTTGCCCCCGTGCTCACCATCATCGCCACCTTCGGGCTGGTGCTGGCCTCGGTCTACTCCCTCATCATGCTGCAGCGCGCCTGCTTCGGTACTCCCAAGGACGAGAGCGTGCTCAAGGGGCTCGACAGCCGCGAGCTGGTGATGATGATGACCATCGCCGGTCTTTTGGTGCTGCTCGGTGTCTATCCCCAACCTGTGCTCGACACCGCGGGCAACAGCCTGCTGAGCGTGCTGCACTGGTACGCCCTGCCCTTCGCAGGAGCATTGCAATGAGAGTGACCGCTGTTAAACCGCTGGCCCTGTTGCCTTCCTTGTCCCTTACAGGAGCACTGCAATGACCTTCACCGCTTCGCAACTGCTGGCCCTGCTACCCCTGTTGCTGACAACCGGGGCCATGGTGGCCCTGATGCTGGCCATCGCCTGGAAACGCTGCGATGACACCGCCTTCGTGGTCACCATCGCCGGTCTCAACCTGGCGCTCTTCTCCCTGCCCATCGTGATGGCACAAGGCGATCAGGGGGTCACACCGCTGCTGCAGATCGATGGCTACGCCGTCTTCTACATGGGCTTGGTGCTCATCGGCGCCCTGGCCACCTGTACCTTCGGCCGCTCCTGGCTCAAGGGCTATCCGGACAACCGGGAAGAGTTCTACCTGCTGCTGCTGATCGCCACCGCCGGTGGCCTGGTGCTGGCCGGCTCCCGTCACCTCGCCTCCCTGTTTATCGGGATCGAGATGCTGACCCTGCCGATGTTCGGTCTGGTGGGCTACGCCTATCGCGAGCGCCACTCGCTGGAGGCCAGCATCAAGTACATGGTGCTCTCCGCCGCCGCCACTGCCTTCCTGCTGTTCGGCATGGCGCTGCTCTATGCCCAGGCCGGCAGCCTGAGCTTCAGCGATCTTGGGCTGACCCTGGCCACCACCCCGGCCCACCACCCGCTGCTGATGGGCGGTCTGGGTCTGATGCTGGTCGGTTTTGCCTTCAAGCTCTCCCTGGCGCCGTTCCACCTCTGGACCCCGGACGTGTACGAAGGGGCGCCGGCGCCGGTGGCCACCTTCCTCGCCACCGTCAGCAAGATCGCCGTGTTCTGCGTGCTGCTGCGCTTCTACCTGGCGGTGCCCGCCGCCGCGGATCCCATGATCCACTGGCTGCTGGCCGCCATGGCGGTGGTCTCCATCGTCATCGGCAACCTGCTGGCTCTGTTGCAGACCAACATCAAGCGGATGATGGGTTACTCCTCCATCTCCCACTTCGGCTACCTGCTGGCGGTGATCGTGGCGAGCCGTCTCGGCCAGATGCCGGTGGAAGCGGCCGGCGTCTATCTGCTGATGTATCTGTTCACCAGCCTGGGGGCCTTCGGCGTCATCAGCATGATGTCCAGCCCCTATCGCGGCAAGGATGCAGACTCCCTGCACAGCTACCGCGGCCTGTTCTGGCGTCGTCCCTACCTGACTGCCGTGCTGACCGTGATGATGCTCTCGCTGGCCGGTATCCCCATGACGCTGGGTTTCATCGGCAAGTTCTACCTGATCGGGGTGACCGTCGATGCCAAGCTGTGGTGGCTCTCCGGCGCCATCGTGCTCGGCAGTGCGCTGGGTCTCTATTACTACCTGCGGGTCATGGTCACCCTCTACCTGCGCGAGCCCGGCATGCAGCTGCGCGACGCCAAGGGAGACTGGGCCATCACCTCCGGTGGTCTGGTGGTGCTGCTCTCCGCCGCGCTGGTGGTGGCACTGGGTCTCTATCCCCAGCCGGTCATCAGCCTGGTGCAGGGCTTCCAGAACGTGGTGCTGCGCTGATTTCACTCCCCCCAAAAAACCGGCCCAAGTGGCCGGTTTTTTTATCTGCCCAGCGCAGGATGCCTGCTTAGCCATCTCAATTTTATGTGGCTTTATAACGGCTTATGCTCGCTTGCCGAGCACGACCGGGTATCCACCGCGCCCCCCTTGCTGATATATTGATGATTGGCAGGAAAGGAGTTCCGAGCGATGATGCAGCCCGCGTTTCATTCATTCGATGCGCAACCACTGGCCGATGCACTGCAGCCCTATCGCGGCCAGCGGCTCGATGTCTTGCTGGCCGAGCAGGATTCAGGGCACGTGGCCGAGCTGCAGCAGCAGTGCCGGCGGCTCGACATTCGGCTCAGCGGCGCACTCTTTCCCTGCATCATCAGCCGCCACGGCTTTCATGAGCACGGTGCCTGGCTGCTGCCGCGCCCGGCCTCCCACGCCCCGCAGCTCATCCCGCTCGATCCCGCCGCCAGCACAGACCTGCAAGTCAGCACCCTTTGCGATACGCTGCTCCCCCAGCTTGCGCACTGGCCAGAGGCCGCGGGCATACCGACCCTCTTTCTGACCTTTGATGCCATGATCCCCAACATCGCCTCCCTCCTCGAGGGGATCTATCTGCATCTCGCGGACAGGGTCAATTATGCCGGCGTCAATGCCGGCAGCGGCCAGTTCTGCCCCATGCCCTGCCTGTTCGACAACCACAGATTGCTGGCGCAGGCGGTCTGCTGCACCCTGCTGCCCCATCACAGCTACCCGCTACTCGAGCACGGTTATCAGCTCACCGCCCAGCCCATGCTGGCCACCAGCAGCGAGGGCAACAAGATTGCCTTCATCGACTGGGAGCCGGCCTTCCGTCGCTACCAGTCCCTGGTCCAGCAACAGTTCCAGCAGCGTCTGACGCCGGATCAGTTCTTCCAGTACGGCGTTCACCTGCCGCTTGGGCTGCTGCGGGCCAACGGCGACGTCATCGTGCGCATCCCGGTCGCCGTCACCGACGAGGGGGCCCTGCTCTGCGTCGGGGAGGTGCCGGATCACAGCATCCTCACCCTGCTCAAGGCGCCACAGAGCCCGACCGCCCATGCCATCGAGCTGGCCGAAAAGCTGAGCCGGCACGGGGCCCCTGAGCGCCTCGAGATCTACTACTGCGCCGGCCGTCAGCAGCACTTTGGCGAGCAGAGCACGCTGGAGCTGAAGACCCTCTTCAGCCACAGCGGCGCCCACCAGCTGGTGGGCGCCCTCTCCCTTGGCGAAATTGGCAGCCTGCGACCGGGGGACTATCCGCTGTTTCACAACGGCGCCATTCTCTGCAACGGGGAGGGACGGCGATGAACAACGACCACGCCATGGCCATCGTCTGCGATCTTGCCCTCTGCATCGGCCGCGAGGTCACTCTGGACGCCCTGCTGACCAAGGTGCTGCAGCGTTTTCTGTTTCACTGTGCCTGCCCGGTCGGACTGGTGCTGCAGCAGTTGCCACAGGGGGAGTACAAGATCATCAAGGCGATCGGGGATGAACAGCTGCTCAGTCATCAGGGGGAGCCGCTCCCACTGCCCCACTGGGTTTGCGAGGGCGAGCAGTGCATCCTGCGCACCCCGCTGCCGCTGCCCGCTGCACGCCCCTACCCGTTTGCCTACCGGCTGCGGATCGAGGGGGGCTACCTGATACTGTTGCTCTCCCCCAACCCGGAGCAGCAGGGGGAACAGCTCTGTCACCTGTTCAGCCCCATCCTCGGCAACCTGGCCCGCGCCATCCAGCTGTGCCGTGACAGCGAGCAGCTGGCCCTGCGCCAGCAGGCGGAGCTGGTCGACATGCAGCGCTTCAACGAATCCCTGCTCAAAGCAATTCCCATCCCGGTGTTCTACAAGGATGTCGAGGGGCGTTTCATCAGTTGCAACCCGACCTTCACCCAGATCACCGGCATCAGCAAGGCAGAGCTGCAGGGCAAGCGGGTGGACGAGCTCCTCCCCCCCGAGATGGCCGACGAATACATCCAGCGCGATCTGGAGGTACTGCGCAGCAGGCAGCCGCAATATTTCGAGCACACCCTGTTCGATCGCAGCGGCCACCGCTATCAGGTGCTCAACTTCAAGGATCTCTTCTACGACCATCAGGGGGAGGTGGCCGGCATCATAGGTGCCCTGGTCGACATCACCCATATCAAGGAGAGCGAGCAGCAACAACGCACCCTGCTGTTCCAGACCATAGCCGCGCTCTCCTCCGCCATCGCCCACAAGGATCCCGGCACCGCGGGTCACGAGCGGCGTGTGCAGGATCTGGCGCTGGCCATCGGCCGCCATCTGCAACTCGCGCAGGATCGGCTGGATGGACTGGGCCTCGCCGCCATGGTGCACAACATAGGTCTGCTGCAGATCCCGGCGGAGATCCTCACCCGCCCCCGCGAATTGCGGGAGGTGGAGTTCGAGCTCATCAAGCTGCCCCCGCAGGCGGGCTGTGAAATTTTGCAGCAGATAGACTTCCCCTGGCCCATCGCCACCATAGTGCAGCAGCACCATGAGAACATGGACGGGAGCGGCTATCCGCAGGGGTTGCAGGGGGATGCCATCTGTCTGGAGGCGCGCATCATCCGGGTGGCCGACTCCCTGGCCGCCATGACGGCCCACCGGCCGTTCCGGCGGGCCATGTCCCTCACCGATGCCTTCGCCGAGCTGACCCGCTATGCCGGCGTCCACTACGACGAGCAGGTAATCAGCGCCTGCTTCGCCGTCTGGCAGGCGGGCTACCGCTTCTCCTCCCCTTTGACCGAGGCAGGATCAAGATGACTTCACGCGCAGTTCCCCCCTTTACCCCGCTGCCCACGGCCGCCCTGCTTGGCCAGGTGATGGACCAGCTGCCTTACCGGGTGCTGCTCAAGGATACCCACTCCCTCTTCATCGCCTGCAACCGGCTGCTGGCAGACGATCTCGCCCTCAGCCCGGCCGAGCTGGTCGGCAAGTGCGATGCCGACTTCTTTCCGGCCGAGCTGGCCCAGCGCTATCGGGACGACGATCTCAGGGTCATGGCCGGCGGCACCACCCAGCGCCACGAAGAGCCCTATCTCAAGGGAGGTGAGGCCCGCTGGCTCAGCACCACTAAGTTTCCCCTGCACGACGAGCTGGGCCAGGTGGTCGGTGTCGGCGTCTTCTTCGATGACATCACCGAGAAGAAGCAACAGCAGGAGCGGCTGCAACAGTACACCTGGACCCTGGAGGCCATCGGCCGCGCCCATCACGCCATGCTCAGGCCGGACGACGAGCAGACGCTGCTGCAGGAGATCTGCGACGCCATCACCTTCGACGGCCGTTTCCCTCTCGTCACCGTGCTGCAGGAAAAGAGTGACCAGCACACCCTGCAGGTGCTGGCGCAGGCGGGCAACGCTGTCTGGTTTGCCAGTGACGAGTGGCTCACCCTGGATCCCGCCCTGCACCAGGCCATCAGCACAGAAACGCCGTGCAACGAGGCGCTCCCCTGCGAGCTGGTACACCACTCGGCCACCCTGCGCGCCCGCCTGCTGCTGCCGTTGCAGTGGCACACCGGCGGGCGTGGCGGCCTGCTCATTCACAGCGAGCAGGCCCGCCCCTTCACCGACGAGGAGGTGCACCTCTTCAGCCAACTGGCAGACTACCTTGCCTATGGCCTGCAGGCGCGCAGCACCCAGCAGGCCTACCTCACCGCCCAGCGCGACAAGGTGCTGCATGCCCGCCAGCTGGAGCTGGCACTGGAAGATGCCCTCGGCGCCATTGCCGCCGTGCTGGAGCAGCGCGATCCCTACACCGCCGGCCACCAGAAGCACGTCGCCACCCTGGCGCTGGCCATCGGTCGCGAGCTGAAGCTCGATGAGAAGCGGTTGCGGGGACTCTATCTGGGGGCCATGGTGCACGACATCGGCAAGATCCAGGTGCCGGTCGACATCCTCACCAAGCCGGGGCGGCTCACGCCCCAGGAGTTCAACCTGGTCAAGGAGCACCCGGGCGCCGGCTATCAGGTGCTCAAGGATATCGCCCTGCCCTGGCCCATCGCCCAGATGATCCACCAGCACCACGAATACATCGACGGCTCCGGCTACCCGGCGGGGCTCAAGGGCGAACAGATCCTGCTGGAGGCCCGCATCCTCACGGTGGCCGACATCGTGGAGTCCATGTCCTCCGATCGCCCCTACCGCGCCGCCCTCGGCATTCCCCAAGCCAGGGCCCATATCATCCAGCTGCGCGGCACCCGGCTGGATGAAGCCGTCGTGGACGCCTGCCTGCGCATTCTCGATCGCGGTGACTTCATCCCCCACGAACTGGGTCACGGCCACCCCTAACGGGAACGTCGCCATAAAAAAACCGGCCACAAGGGCCGGTTTTTTATTTTCGATGTGAGCTTAGCCCAGACGAACCCGGGCGTTGCGGAACATCCGCATCCAGGCACCATCCTCGCCCCAGTTGTCCGGGTGCCAGGAGTTGGCGACGGTGCGGAACACCCGCTCCGGGTGCGGCATCATGATGGTGGCGCGACCGTCAGTAGTAGTCACTGCGGTGATGCCGTTCGGCGAGCCGTTCGGGTTGGCCGGGTACTGCTCGGTCACCTGACCGCGGTTGTCGACGAAACGCAGCCCCACCAGGCCGCTGGCTTGCAACGACGCTAGGTGGGCGGCATCGCGCACCTCCACTCGCCCTTCCCCGTGGGAGACGGCGATCGGCATCATGGAGCCTGCCATGCCGGCGAAGAAGGCGGACGGGGAGTCCTGTACTTCCACCAGGCTGAAGCGGGCCTCGAAGCGCTCGGAGCGGTTGCGCACGAAGCGTGGCCACAGATCGGCGCCCGGGATGAGCTCGCGCAGGTTGGACATCATCTGGCAACCGTTGCACACACCCAGGGAGAGGGTGTCGCCGCGCTCGAAGAAGCGCTGGAACTGCTCGCGGGCCCCCTCGTTGAACAGGATGGACTTGGCCCAGCCCTCGCCCGCCCCCAGCACGTCGCCGTAGGAGAAGCCGCCACAGGCCACCAGGGTCTGGAACTGCTCCAGCTTGATACGGCCCTCGAGGATGTCGCTCATATGGACGTCGACGGCGGTGAAGCCGGCGCGGTCAAACGCCGCCGCCATCTCCACGTGGGAGTTGACCCCCTGCTCGCGCAGCACCGCCAGACGGGGGGAGATACCTTTAGCGATATAGGGCGCCGCCACATCGTCGGCCGGGTTGTAGCTGAGCCTGGCCTGCAGGCCCGGATCGGTGGCGTCCTGACGGGCCGCATGCTCCTGATCCGCGCACTCGGGGTTGTCGCGCAGGCGCTGCATCTGCCAGCTGGTCTCGCCCCAGATGGTGCGAAGGGCGGTGCGGCTGGCGCGATAGACTTCCTGACCGGCCCGCTGCAGGGTGATGAGATCCCCCTCGCGCACCGTGCCGAGCACGTGGGAGCAGGCCGCCAGGCCGTGGCCGGCCAGCAGGGTCATCACCGCTTCCTTGTCCTCACGGCGTACCTGGATGACGGCACCCAGCTCCTCGTTGAACAGGGCCGGCAGCAGCTCGCCACCGATGCGATCCAGTTGCAGGTCGAGGCCGCAGTGACCGGCGAAGGCCATCTCCACCAGGGTGACGAACAGGCCGCCGTCGGAGCGGTCGTGGTAGGCGATCAGCTTGCGATCGGCCACCAGCGCCTGGATGGCGTTGAAGAAGCCCTTGAGCTGGACCGGGTTGTCCAGATCCGGCGCCTTGTCACCCAGCTGGCGATAAACCTGGGCCAGGGCGGAGGCGCCGAGGCGCTGCTTGCCGTTGCCAAGGTCGATGAGGATAAGGTCGGTTTCACCAAGATCGCTGCGCAGTTGCGGGGTGACGGTGTTGCGCACGTCCTCGACCCGGGCAAAGGCGGAGATGAGCAGGGAGAGCGGCGAGGTGACGCTTTGCTCCTTGCCATCCTGCTGCCAGCGGGTCTTCATGGACATGGAGTCCTTGCCCACCGGGATAGTGATGCCAAGGGCCGGGCAGAGCTCCTCGCCCACCGCCTTGACCGCCTCGTAGAGACCGGCATCTTCGCCCGGGTGACCGGCTGCGGCCATCCAGTTGGCGGAGAGTTTGACCCGCTTGAGCGAGCCGATGTGGGCCGGCGCCAGGTTGGTCAGGGACTCGGCCACCGCCATACGGGCGGACGCGGCGTGGGAGAGCAGCGCCACCGGGGTGCGCTCGCCCATGGACATGGCTTCACCGTGGTAGCTGTCGTAGGTGGCGGCGGTGACGGCGCAGTCAGCCACCGGGATCTGCCAGGGGCCGACCATCTGGTCGCGGTTGACCAGACCGGTCACGCTGCGATCGCCGATGGTGATGAGGAAGGATTTCTCCGCCACGGTGGGCAGACGCAATACCCGCTCGGCGGCGTCGCCGAGGGTGATGCCATCCAGTTGCAGTGCCTTGCCCTGGGCCAGCAGGCTCGCTACGTCGCGGTGCATCTTGGGTGTCTTGCCCAGCAGCACGTCCAGCGGTAGGTCGATGGGGTGGTTGTCAAAGTGCTGGTCGGAGAGGGTCAGGTGTTTCTCTTCGGTGGCGCTGCCGATGACGGCATAAGGTGCACGCTCACGCTCGCACAGCGCCTTGAACAGCGGCAGCTTCTCTTTGGCCACCGCTAGTACGTAGCGCTCCTGGGATTCGTTGCACCAGATCTCCAGCGGGCTCATGCCCGGCTCGTCGTTCGGAATGGCGCGCAGGTCGAAACAACCACCGCGATCGCCGTCGCTCACCAGCTCCGGCATGGCGTTGGAGAGGCCACCGGCACCCACATCGTGAATGAAGACGATGGGGTTGTCGTCCCCCAGCTGCCAGCAGCGGTCGATCACCTCCTGACAGCGGCGCTCCATCTCGGGGTTGTCGCGCTGCACCGAGGCAAAGTCGAGATCTTCTGCAGACTGACCGGAAGCCATGGAGGATGCGGCGCCGCCGCCCAGACCGATGTTCATGGCCGGGCCACCCAGCACGATGAGGGCGGCCCCCACCGGGATCTCCCCTTTCTGGACGTGCTCGCTGCGGATGTTGCCGATGCCGCCCGCCAGCATGATGGGTTTGTGGTAGCCACGCACCTCGACGCCGTTGTGGCTCGGCACCTCCTCTTCGAAGGTACGGAAGTAACCGAGAATGGCCGGACGGCCGAACTCGTTGTTAAACGCCGCCCCGCCAAGCGGCCCCTCCTGCATGATGTCGAAGGCGCTGACGATGCGGCTCGGCTTGCCGAAATCCTGCTCCCAGGGCTGCTCGAAACCGGGGATGCGCAGGTTGGAGACGGAGAAACCGACCAGACCCGCCTTGGGCTTGGCGCCGCGCCCGGTGGCACCCTCGTCGCGGATTTCGCCACCGGAACCGGTAGCCGCGCCCGGGAACGGAGAGATGGCGGTCGGGTGGTTGTGGGTCTCCACCTTCATCAGGATGTCGACCTGCTCCTGGTGATACTGGTACTCGCCGTTGGCGGGGCTCGGGAAGAAGCGGCCACCCTGGCTCCCCTCCATCACGGCGGCGTTGTCTTTATAGGCAGACAGGACATGATCCGGCGTCTGCTCGAAGGTGTTCTTGATCATCTTGAACAGCGACTTGGGCTGCTGCTCACCGTCGATGGTCCAGTCGGCGTTGAAGATCTTGTGGCGGCAGTGCTCGGAGTTTGCCTGGGCAAACATGTAGAGCTCGATGTCGTTGGGATTGCGACCCAGCCGGGTGAAGTTCTCCACCAGGTAGTCGATCTCGTCGTCGGCCAGCGCCAGACCGAGGGCCACGTTGGCCTCGGCCAGGGCGGCGCGGCCACCGGCCAGCACGTCCACCTGGGTGAAGGGGCGCGGCTCCTGATGGGCAAACAGGGCGGCGGCCTCGTTCATCTCGCCAAACACCGTCTCCATCATGCGATCGTGCAGCACGGCGGCCACGTCGGCACGCTGGGCGGCGCTCAGCTCACCCTTGGCCTGCACGTAATAGGCGATGCCGCGCTCGAGCCGCTTGACCTGGGTCAGGCCGCAGTTGTGGGCGATGTCGGTTGCTTTGGAAGACCAGGGGGAGATAGTGCCGGGGCGGGGGGTAACGAGAAACAGCTGACCGCTGGGGGTGTGTTCGGGGATGGTCGGGCCGTAGCGCAGGAGCTGGCCCAAGGTCGCTCGCTCCGGGGGCGACAGCGGGCTCGAGAGCTCGGCGAAGTGCACGTATTCGGCATAGACATCCTCTATCTCTACTCCTCTCTCCTGTTTCATCTGCGCGAAGCGTTGCAGCAGTTTTTGGACACGAAACTCAGACAGTGCGGGGGCACCACGCAAGATATCCATATGACCTTTCTCACCAAGTGTTGAAGTGGGGGGGAATTGAGACGCGCGTATTATAGGGATCAGGCCGACGACGGACAAACGTTTTTCTTGATTTGCCAAGTGTGACTCGGTCCACACTCTCTGGTATAAAGGTGCCTCTTTTTTGACAAATGCCGATTTTTTCAACAAGGGTACTCACCTACTTGCGCTGCATTTTTCGACTGTTTATCGGGCTGATGTTGCTGCTGACCCTGGTCGGTTGCAACTTCTACACCCCCTCCAGCCAGCTGGAGCAAATCCGCCAGCGGGGCGAGATCCGGGTTGGCACCATCTACGGCCCCACCTCTTATTACCAGCGTGATGACACCGCCCAGGGGTTCGATTACGAGCTGGCGAAAAGCTATGCCGACTGGCTGGGGGTCAAGCTGACCATAGTGCCTGTCTACTCCACCGCCGAGCTGGTGGACCTGCTCAAGAAGGGCAAGCTCGATCTGGCCGCGGCCGCCATCGTCATCACCCCGGAGCGGCGCCAGCTGTTTCGCTTCGGCCCAGGCTTCTACCAGGTCTCGCCCAAGCTGGTCTATCGCAACGGCTCCCCCAAGCCCAGGGACATCGGCGATCTCAAGGGCAACATAGTCGTGCCTGCCGGTTCCACCGGGGAAGATCTGCTCAAGGAGCTGGCCAAGCAGCACCCCAACCTCAAGTGGAGCACCAGCCGGGACGCCGACGTAGAGGAGCTGCTCAAGCAGGTGGCCGACGGCAAGATTGACTACACGGTGGTGCAGGATACCGTGCTGGCCCGTACCCAGCGCTACTACCCCGAGCTCACCGAGGGGATGACGCTCGCCAAGAACCAGACCGTGGCCTGGGCCATGACCAAGCTGCCGGACGACAGCCTCTACGCCAGCATCATCGACTTCTTCGGCCAGCGCTTCATGGATGGCGCCATCGCCAAGCTCGACGAGAAGTACTTCGGCCACGTGCAGAATTTCGACTTCGTCGACACCCGCACCTTCCTGCAGCGGGCCAAGAGCCTGCTGCCCAAGTACCAGGATCTGTTCAAGACCCACGCCAAGCTGGTGGACTGGCGCCTGCTGGCCGCCATCAGCTATCAGGAGTCCCACTGGGATCCGGAGGCCCGCTCCTACACAGGGGTGCGCGGCATGATGATGCTGACCGAGCCCACCGCAAAGGCGATGGGGGTCAACAACCGGCTGCACCCGGAGGAGAGCATCAAGGGGGGCGCCCGTTATCTCGAGCAGATGATGGCGAAGGTGCCCGCCTCGGTGCCCGATGACGAGAAGGTGTGGTTTGCCCTCACCGCCTACAACATCGGCTACGGCCACATGATGGATGCCCGCCGCCTGACCAAGGAGCTTGGCAAGAATCCGGATGCCTGGAGCGACGTGAAAGAGGTGCTGCCGCTGCTGCAGCAGTCGCGCTGGCACCGCAAGGTGCGCTATGGCTATGCCCGCGGCGGCGAGGCGCGCAACTACGTCAACAACGTGCGCCAGTACTACCAGAGCCTGCTCTGGCTCGACAACGAGCAGCAGAAGGCCCATCGCCGCGAAGAGCTGGATGAGGATGACAGCAGCGAGCCGGCCAGTGCCGAACGTCCCACCGTCATTGCCGAAGTGGTCAAGCAGATCACCCTGCGCTGATCCCTGTTGACAGGTTTGTTTTTCGGGTGGTTTCTCTGTTACCATCCGACCACACCGGAGCCTATCCGAACCTGTTTTTATCGCGCTATTTCATCCACTTGCACTCGGATGACAGCACTTTCAGATAGGCTCCCATCATCACCCAAGGCCGGGATGGCCACCCCATGGGAGGAGACCAAGATGCGAGCTCGCAGAAGAACGACACTGGTCAAGAAGACAAGGTGCGGCTGGAGCCCCAGACGCAAGCTCAAGCTCAACGAGATCAAACGCAAGATATGGCGCCGAAACCGCTCCTTCACCTTGCTGATAGCAGAGCACACAGCATAAACCCGGCATTCGCCGGGTTTTTTATTGCCTCAATTTTCCGTCAGCGGGCTCACTTCGAAGAGCACTGCCCGCTTCGATACCAGGCTGTTGCAGTGGTTGCAGAAGTAATCCACCGCGCCGCAGGCCTTGAGCCGCTCCAGCTCCTGCCGGCAGGTCGGGCAGAGCGCCCGGATCTGGTAACGGGCCTGGCACTGACCACAGGTGGTCTCACGGCTGCGGCTGTCCAGCTCGCCCTGGCAGGCAGGGCAGACAAGTTGACTCATGGTTGACTCCTTGCAAAGTGAATGTGCACTGGGCGGCCCCACTGCACATTCCCCTCCCCTTCAATAGACCACTAGAAAAGCGGCTGCCGGTGAGGGCAGCCGCTGGGCCTTATTTCTTGGCTTTGGCCTTGAGCAGGCGCTTGCGCTGGCGCTCCTGGCTCAGGGTCAGGGTGTTCTTCTTGCCCTCGAACGGGTTGACCGACTCCTGGAACTCGACTCGAACCGGCGTCCCCATGATCTTCAACGACTTGCGGAAGTAGTTGATGAGGTAGCGCTTGTAGGAGTCCGGCAGGTCGTTGAGCTGGTTGCCGTGGATCACGATGCGCGGCGGGTTGTAGCCACCGGCGTGGGCGTACTTCAGCTTGACCCGGCGACCGTTCACCATGGGCGGCTGGTGGTCTTCCTGCGCCATCTGCATGATACGGGTCAGCATGGCGGTGCTGGTACGGCGGGTGGCGGACTGGTAGGCCTCCTGGATGGATTCGAACAGGTGGCCGACGCCGCTGCCGTGCAGGGCGGAGATGAAGTGCACGCGGGCGAAGTCGATGAAGCCCAGACGACGATCGAGCTCGTTCTTGACGTCCTCTTTCACCTTCTGATCCAGACCGTCCCACTTGTTCACTACCAGTACCACGGAGCGGCCGGTGTTGAGCACGAAACCGAGGATGCTGAGATCCTGATCGGTGATGGTCTCCTGGGCGTCGATCACCAGCAGGCAGACGTTGGCATCTTCAATCGCCTTGAGGGTCTTGATGACGGAGAACTTCTCCACCGTCTCGTGCACCTTGCCGCGACGACGCACGCCGGCGGTGTCGATGATGACGTACTTCTGCTCGTCGCGCTCCATCGGGATGTAGACGGAGTCGCGGGTGGTGCCCGGCATGTCATAGACGATGACGCGATCTTCACCCAGCATGCGGTTGGTCAGGGTCGACTTGCCGACGTTGGGACGACCGACGATGGCGAACTTGATGGGCAGGTCGGCGAACGGCGTCTCCTTGGTGTCTTCCTTGGTGTCGAGTTCACCGGCCGCCACCATGCGCAGCAGGGCCTCTTCGTCGAAGTCTTCCTCTTCTTCATCCAGCTCGGCTTCTTCGCCGGCGGCTTCGACCAGAGTCTCCAGATGGGGGGCCAGCGCCAGCTCAAGCAGGCTCAATACGCCGCGACCGTGGGCAGCCGCCATCTGGTAGACCTCGCCCAGGGCCAGACCGTAGAACTCGGAGACGGCGGAGTCACCGTCGATGCCGTCGGTCTTGTTGGCCACCAGAAACACCTTCTTGTGGGTCTTGCGCAGGTGCTCGGCGATGGCCTGATCCGCCGCGGTCAGACCGGCGCGGGCATCCACCATGAACAGCACCACATCGGCCTCTTCGATGGCCAGCAGGGACTGCTCGGCCATCTTCAGCTCGATCCCCTCTTCGGTGCCGTCGATACCACCGGTATCCACCACGATAAATTCCAGCTCGCCCAGCTTCGCCTGGCCATATTTGCGGTCCCGGGTCAGACCGGGGAAGTCGGCCACCAGGGCGTCCCGGGTACGGGTCAGGCGGTTAAACAGGGTGGATTTCCCCACGTTGGGGCGGCCCACCAGGGCTACTACAGGAGTCATAAAAGCCTCATTCTCAAGACGACAAAGGCTCCGGGTCCGAAGACCAGGAGCCGGATATTCACATTATCGGGCGATCAGGGACGCTTGACAGCGTACAGCTTGCCGCCACGGCTCTGCACATACAGGGTGTCACCGTCCACCAGGGGGGCGGCGTACAAACCACTGCTGTCGAGCTGCTGCATGGCCTTGATGGACCCGTCGGTCCGATCCAGCCAATACAGGTAACCTTCCACATCGCCGACCACCACATAGTCACCCATGATGACGGGGGCGGTCACGGTGCGGTTTTCCAGCTGGGTGTTGGACCACAGCTCGAGACCGTTGCGACGGTCGACCGCAAACAGATGGCTGCGGCTGTCGGTCAGCACGATGGCATTGCCGGTCACCGCCATGTCGCGGTAGCCGGAATACTTGCGCTTCCACACTTCGTCGCCACTCATCAGCTTGCGCGCCATCAACTGGCCATTATACGCGATGGCATAGAGCTCATCGCCGGCGATGAGCGGAGTGGCATCCACGTCCACCATGCGGTCGAGCTCGGTGGCGCCGCGCGGGTCGGCCACCTTGGACTGGCGCACCGGCTGGCCGTTGCTCAGCAGGGCGATGCCCACCTTGCCATCGGCGCGGCCGTACAGCACGGCACCGTTGGTGATGATGGGGGCACCGGCACTGCGCAGGGTCAGCGGCGGCTGCTCTTCCGCCAGGGTCCACTGCAGCTTGCCCTCGTCGGTATCAAGCGCCACCAAGCGACCCGAGGTGGTCAGTACCACCACCCGGCCATCCTCGACGGCGGGGCTTGCCACCACTTCACCCGGTACCGTGGTCTGCCAAAGCACTTCCCCGTTCTCTTCGTTCAGGGCGTAGACCACCCCGTTCTCGGAGCCCAGGAACAGCTTGCCGTAGCGGGAGACCAAGCCGCCGGAGAGACGGGCGCTGCGCTTGTCGGCGTTGATTGGCAGATCCGCCAGATCGACGCTCCACAGCTCCTTGCCGCTTTCGCGGTCAAAGGCGGTGACGTCACCGTCACGGGCCGCCGCATAGATGCGCTCCTCTTCCACCACCGGCTTGAGCTGGGAGTAGAAGTCACCGATACCGTCACCCACCGAGGAGGACCAAGCGGTATCGGCCGTGAACGCGGACTCGACCTTGGGCAGCGGGGCCATGGGGTTGGGATCCTCTTCCGAACTGAACAGGGAGCAACCCTGCAGGGCGAAGGAGACCGCAGCCCCCAACGCCACCATCTTGAACAGATTACGCATCCGGAGCCTCACCCGTGGTCACCGCTGGCAACGCCAGATCGTCCATCTTCAGCTTGAGCTCGGCGCTGCTCTGCAGACCGCCGGCATCGGCCGCCGCCTGATAGGCATCGCGAGCCTCTTCGCTCTTGCCCTGCTTTTGCAGGATGTCGCCGCGCACTTCGGCCACCTGGGCCTTGAAGGCGTCGTTGTTGATCTTGCCAAGTTGGGCCAGCGCTTCGTCGGCCTTGCCCTGATCGTTCAGCACCCGGGCCAGACGCAGAGCAGCGATGGGACGAATGCTCTCGTCACCGCTGGTAGCCACCTGGGTCAGCTGCTCGGCCGCCAGATCCAGCTTGTCCGCCTTGACCGCGGCCGCAGCCAGTTGCAGCGCCGCCAGCTCGGCGTAGGAGTCGCCCTTGTGGGCGCTGATGAAGCTTTGTGCCTGCTCGAAGCCGGCCGTGTCACCCTTGGCCAGCTGGGCGCTCATCTCGTTGTAAGCCTGGGAGGCGGCTTCCTGGGTGGTCTGCTGATGCTCGTTGTAGTAGCGCCAGCCAAAGAGTCCAACCAGACCGATGACAGTTCCTGCGATCACCGAGGTTCCGTTCTCTTTCCACCAGTTCTTGATGACCTCAACCTGTTGTTCTTCGGTGGTATAAACTTCCACAGCTTACTCTCCTTTCGCTGCCAGCAGGGCAATGGCGGCGTCGACCGTGACGGTCTGTTGCTCGGCCTGGCCACGCAGATATTTGATGGTGATCTCCCCGTTTTGCACCTCGGTCTCGCCAAGGATCAGGGCAATGGCCGCGCCGCTCTTGTCGGCACGCTTGAGTTGTTTCTTGAAGTTGCCGCCGCCGCAGTGGCTCATCAGGCGCAAATCAGGCAGGGCATCACGCAGCCGCTCGGCCAGCTGGAAACCGGCCTGTTCGGTGCCCTCACCCACCATGCAGAGATAGACATCCACCGCCGGGCGGATGTCGGCATTGAGTTCGAGGGTTTCGAGCATCAGCACTAGACGCTCCATGCCCATGGCAAAGCCCACCGCCGGGGTCGGCTGACCGCCCAGCTGCTCTACCAGGCCGTCGTAGCGGCCACCGGCACAGACGGTGCCCTGTGCACCCAGGCTGTTGGTGACCCACTCGAACACGGTGAGGTTGTAGTAGTCGAGGCCGCGCACCAGACGCTCGTTCACCTCGTACTTGATGCCGGCAGACTCGAGCAGGCGCTTGAGCCCCTCAAAGTGGGCCAGGCTCTCTTCGCCCAGGTGATCGAACAGACGCGGCGCGCCCACCAGGATGGCTTGTACCTTCTCGTCCTTGGAGTCGAGCACTCGCAGCGGGTTGCTGTACATGCGGCGCTGGCTCTCTTCGTCCAGCTCGCTCTTGTACTGCTCCAGGTAGGCGACCAGCGCATCGCGATAGGCGGCACGCTCGGCGCTCTGACCGAGGGTGTTGAGCTGCAGGGTCACGTGTTCGCTGATGCCGAACAGACGCCACAGGCGGTGAGTCAGCATGATGAGCTCGGCATCGATGTCCGGCCCATTGATGCCAAACAGCTCGACCCCGAACTGGTGGAACTGGCGATAACGGCCCTTCTGGGGACGCTCGTGACGGAACATGGGGCCCATGTACCACATCCGGCGTTCCTGGTTGTAAAGCAGACCGTGCTCGATACCGGCACGGACGCAGCTGGCGGTCCCTTCCGGACGCAGGCTCAGGCTGTCGCCGTTGCGGTCTTCAAAGGTGTACATCTCTTTTTCGACCACGTCGGTCACTTCACCGATGGCGCGCTTGAACAGATGGGTCTGCTCGACAATCGGCATGCGCACTTCGCTGTAGCCATAGCTGGCCACGACCTGGCGCAGGATCTGTTCTACTTTCTGCCATACCGGGCTCTGCTCCGGCAGGCAATCATTCATACCGCGAATAGCTTGGATCTGTTTTGCCACGTTGATACTCGAGAAAAAGAGGTAAAATTTGGCCGCATTATAGGGATTTTCGACCCCGAGGTAAAATCAGGGTACTCCAATGCGGAATGTAAAATCAGCAACCTAAAGACAGGGCCACCCTGAGTGGCCCTTGATTGCTCAACCCTCGTCCACCTGGATCTGGTTGGCCGGATCCAGCATGGCAGCCCGGGCGCGAATGCGGCGCTCCAGGGTCGGAATGAGATCCTTGTTGTCGAGCCGGTCGACCCGCTGGCCCCCTTCATAGAAGGCGCTCTTGTTGGCCGCCCCGGCAAGGCCCAGATCGGAGACCAGCGCCTCCCCCGGACCATTCACCACGCAGCCGATGATGGAGACATCCATCGGGGTGATGATGTCTTCGAGCCGCTCTTCCAGCGCATTGACGGTGCCGATGACGTCGAACTCCTGGCGGGAGCAGGAGGGACAGGCGATGAAGTTGATGCCGCGGGAACGGATGCGCAGGGACTTGAGGATGTCGAAGCCCACCTTGATCTCTTCCACCGGATCGGCCGCCAGCGAGATGCGCAGGGTGTCGCCGATGCCTTCGCTCAGCAGCATGCCCAGACCGATGGCGGACTTCACCGCGCCGGCGCGAAAACCGCCCGCTTCTGTGATGCCCAGATGCAGCGGCTGCTCGATCTGCTTGGCCAGCAGGCGATAGGCGCCGACCGCCAGGAAGACGTCGGAAGCCTTGACGCTCACCTTGAAGTTGTCGAAGTTCAGGCGATCCAGATAGTCCACGTGGCGCATGGCTGACTCGAGCAACGCCTCGGGGGTGGGTTCGCCATATTTTTCCTGGATGTCCCGCTCCAGCGAGCCGCCGTTGACGCCGATGCGGATCGGGATGTTGTAGTGGCGGGCGCAGTCCACCACGGCGCGCACCCGCTCCTCGTTGCCGATGTTGCCCGGGTTGATGCGCAGGCAATCGGCGCCGTATTCGGCCACTTTGAGGGCGATGCGGTAGTCGAAGTGGATGTCGGCCACGATGGGGATGCGGGTCTGCTGCTTGATGAGCTTGAACGCTTCCGCCGCCTCCATGGTGGGGACGGAGACCCGGACGATGTCGGCACCGACCCGCTCGATCCGCTGAATCTGCTCGACGGTGGCGGCCACGTCCGTGGTCTTGGTGTTGGTCATGGTCTGTACCGTGATGGGGGCATCGCCCCCGACCGGTACGTTGCCGACCATGATCTGCCTGGATTTACGACGAATGATGGGAGATTCGTGAGCGGACATGGCGGACAGATTACTCCTGCGGCAGTGAGAGGCGAGCAGTCCGGCCGTTGTTGTAACGGCTCATGTCGATGGACTTGCCCTTGTATTCGATATTGATGGCCATGGGCGCACCAATGATGAATTTGAGCGGCTCGGGTCCTTCCAGTACCAGTTCGTCATTGGCCTTCTTGAGGCCGCTGAACAGGGTCTTGCCATTGGCATCCTTGACATCCAGCCAGCAGTCGGCGGTGAAGCCCATCTTGAGCTGGGGCACCTTGGCAGGCTCGCTCGAGGCGGTGTCGTCAGCCGGTTGCGTGGCGGCAGCGACAGACGTCTCGGCAGTGGTGGTCGCCACGGCGCTGCTGGCATCCGCCGGCAGAGTGGTCGCAGCGGCATCGCTCACCACGGGGGTTACGGCAGCGTCTGCGGCGGCGGAAGCGGCAGGAGCCAGTACCGGCTCGGCGACATCGACGGCCGGAGTGGCGCTCGGCGTATTGGTATTGCGGGCTGCGCCCATTTCGGTCGCGGCCAGGGCCTCGTCACCGGCGGAGCGACGCGCCGTGCTCTGCCACCACCAGACGACGGAGAGGGCGATCAGCACCAGGATCACCAGCCAGGTCACCACCTTGAGGCGACTGTCATTGGCCTGCTGACGGGAGCGGCGGGAGAAGCTCTGCATGTCGATGTTGTCGGGCGGCGTCAGGCCCAGCTTGTCATAAGCGGCGAGGATGGTCTCTTCCGGAATACCGACCAGCTTGGCATAGGTACGCAGATAGCCGCGGATGAAGGTATGGGAGGTATGTTTGTCATACGTATCCGATTCAATCGCGGCAATCAGGGTCAGACGAAGGTGAATGCGGGACGCAACCTGTTCTCGCGTCCAGCCGAGCTGTTCACGGGCGTTGCGCAGCAGCTGGCCTGGGCCAACTGCCTGGGAGTCGTCTTGGAAATCGTGTGGCTGTTCAGTAGTCATTGGCTAAGTAACGCTTGGCTTGTTGCGAAGTGGGATATTGCCTTACCAGCTCAGTCCCGAATTGGTGAAGTAGTGCCGGTTTGTCCATGGCCTGCGCCAGCCGCAATCTCAACCAGAGACTGTTCTCGTTCTCGTCCGATACATCGGCAAAACGGGCAAGATAGGCCTGCACATCAGGCAGCTTGCCATCTTTCATGGAAAGCTCCGCCATGTCCAGCAATAACCTTGGATTGCGGGGATTATACCCCAAGGCCAAGCGATAGTACTCGCTTGCTTTATCATTTCTGCGATTTTGCGCGGCACAAAGTGCCGCGTTTTCATAGGTATCGGCGATCTTGATGTAGTTCGGCTGGCTGACGGCCTGCAGGAAGGCTTTCTCCGCCTCGTCGAAACGACCGCGATTGCAAAGGAAGGCGCCGTAGTTGTTCATCGCGTCAGCATTGGACGGATCCACGGCGAGGGCTTTCTGATAACTGGCTTCGGCCGCCTTGTAATCCTGCACCGGCTGGTAGAAGTAGGCAAAACCGATGTAAACCTGAGGATTGGCGGCGTCGTACTGGAGGGCGCGATCAAGGTTGAACTTGGCCTGCTCGGCGTTGCCCTGCTGCAGATACTGGATGCCCAAATCCAGACGGGTCTGGGCTGCCGCCTTGAGGTCGGGACCGACCTCACGCTGGGTGGAATTCTGGCCAGCGTAAGTGGTCTCGGTAACACAGCCTGGCAGCGCACAGAGCGCTGCCACTACGATCAATGTACGTGTATCCATTCCCTGACTATACAATGGCTTAGCAAGTTAAACCATTTTGACGGAAATCCCATCCTGTTGCATCCGATTTTTCATGGTGCGCTTGGTGCGATCGATCACCTCCCCCACCAGCTGGCCGCAGGCGGCATCGATGTCATCACCACGGGTCTTGCGGACGATGACGGTGAAGCCATATTCCATCAGCACCTTGGAGAAACGGTCGATGCGGCTGTTGCTCGGCTTGCCGTAGGGGTTGCCCGGGAAGGGGTTGAACGGGATCAGGTTGATCTTGCTCGGGGTGTCCTTGAGCACCTTGGCCAGCTCATGGGCATGCTGCATGTCGTCATTGATGTGATCGAGCAGCACATACTCCACCGTGACCCGGCCGCCGTTGGCATTGGACTTGCCGAGGTAGCGACGCACACCTGCCAGGAAGGCTTCGATGTTGTACTTGTCGTTGATCGGCATGATCTCCGAGCGCAGCTTGTCGTTGGGAGCGTGCAGGGAGATGGCCAGCGCCACGTCGATCTGGTCGCCCAGCATGTCCAGCGCCGGCACCACGCCGGAGGTGGAGATGGTGACCCGGCGCTTGGAGATGCCGTAGCCGTAGTCATCCATCATCAGGCGCATGGCCGGCACCACGTTGGCGAGGTTGAGCAGCGGCTCGCCCATGCCCATCATCACCACGTTGGTGATGGGACGCTTGCCGCCGACGATCTTGGCGGCGCGCCACACCTGGCCGATGATCTCGGAGACTTTCAGGTTGCGGTTGAAGCCCTGCTGGGCGGTGGAGCAGAACTTGCACTCCAGGGCGCAGCCTACCTGGGAAGAGACACACAGGGTCGCCCGATCGTCCTCGGGGATGTAAACGGTCTCCACCTCCTGGCCGCCGACCTGCAGCGCCCACTTGATGGTGCCGTCGGAGGAGCGCTGTTCGCGGCTCACTTCCGGCGCCCGGATCTCGGCGATCTCCTTGAGACGTTCGCGCAGCACCTTGTTGACGTTGTTCATCTGATCGAAATCATCACAACCAAAGTGATAAATCCACTTCATTACCTGATCTGCCCGGAACGGCTTCTCGCCCAGTTCGACGAAGAAGGCACGCATGGCATCCCGATCGAGATCCAGCAGGTTGGTTTTTGTTTCGCTCATCAAGGGCCTCAGCTCACACACTTCATAAATTATCGGCTGACCTACGTCAGGGGGCGGCATTGTACAAATTATGGGTCCGGCTTTCCACCTGGAGAATAAGGGGATATTGACCGAATGACCAAAAAACAAAAGGGAGCCGAGGCTCCCTTGAGATTCTGCTGACGAAAATCAACCGCGCGGGCAGATCTCGGCGTCAGAGAAGAAGTAGGCGATTTCACGAGCGGCAGAAGCCGGCGCATCGGAACCGTGCACGGCGTTGCGATCGATGCTCTCGGCGTAGCAGGCGCGCAGGGTGCCGGCCAGGGCCTCTTTCGGGTTGGTGGCGCCCATGATTTCACGGTGACGACGGATGGCTTCTTCGCCTTCCAGCACCTGGATCATGACGGGGCCGGAGGTCATGAAGCTGACCAGACCGTCATAGAAAGGCTTGCCCTGGTGCTCGGCGTAGAAACCGGCGGCTTGTTCGCTGCTCATGTGCAGCATCTTGGCGGCGATGACTTTCAGGCCAGCGCTCTCGAAACGGTTGTAGATGGCACCGATCAGGTTCTTGCTGACGGCGTCCGGCTTGATGATGGAGAAGGTACGTTCGATGGCCATTGAGATCTTTCCTTAACTACAGAGATTTATTGTTAGAATCCATGTTCGGCGGCGATTATACGTAAACAAAAACCGAAATAACACACAGAAAAGCAACTTTTTATTAAACAATTCCATCCCTAAAACAACATCACCACTCATCTTGGCCCAGGCCGGCAGGAAAAAATGTGCGCTTGCGCACGATCACCATGCTAACCCCCTGAAACATTGGCTATTGCCCATCTTCTGCAATATGGGAAAGGGCACCCGCAGGTGCCCTTGATGTGGTCCTCTCAGCGGGTCTCCGCCAGCAGGGTGTGGGCGATGGTGCGCATTCCCAGGGTATTGGCCCCCGGTGCCCACAGATTGTCGCCGTTGTCGCTGAAGCAGGCAGCGAGATCCACGTGCAACCAGCCTCGCCCTTCGTTGCCCACGAAGCGGGAGAGGAATCCGGCCGCATTGGAGGCACCGCCCGGGCCACCGCCCGGCACGGGGCGGCTGTTGGCAGTGTCGGCATAGTGGGACGGACACTGCTGACTGTGCCAGGGCTCCAGTGGCAGCGGCCAGGCAGGCTCCTGCTCTGCATCCGAATAGGCCATGGCGCGGCTCACCAGCCCCTTGTCTAGGCCAAACAGCGCATTGTAGCGTCCACCCAGCGCCATCACCGCCGCCCCGGTCAGGGTGGCGGCGTCGATGATGAGCGGCGCGCCGGATTCACCGGCCAGCTGCAGACCGTCGGCCAGCACCAGGCGCCCCTCGGCGTCGGTGTTGACTATCTCCACCGTGGTACCGTTCTTGTAGGTGAGGATGTCCCCCAGCTTGTAGGCGTGACCCGAGACTAGGTTTTCGGCGCAGCAGAGGATAAGCTTCACCCGCTTGTCGAGGCCGCGCAGGATGGCCAGCGCCAGCGCGCCGGTGACGATGGCGGCGCCCCCCATGTCATGCTTCATGGTGAGCATGCCCTGGGAGGTCTTCATGGAGTAGCCGCCGGAGTCGAAGGTGATCCCCTTGCCCACCAGGGCCGCGGCCACCGGGGCCTTGGGATCCCGACCTAGATTGAAGTCCAGCTCCAGCATCACGGGCTCGCGCTCGCTGCCACGACCGACCTGGTAGAGACCGACCCAGCCCGCCTGTTGCAGCGCCTCCCCCTTGAGGATGCGATGGCTGATCTTGTCGGGGGCCAGCTCGGTGAGGAAGGCGGCGGCTTCGACCGCCAACTCCAGCGGCCCCAGCTGCTCAGGGGTGGCATTGGTCATCTCCCGCACCCAGCGCCCGCACAGCCAGCGTGCCTCCAACTCCTCCCGGTCCTCCTCGGACGAGGTAGCCCACTGCAGCGCCACTTCCGCCTTGGGGGTCTGCAGCCCCTGGGCAAAGGCCCACTGCTGCTCGCGCTCCCAGTGACCCGCCAGCACCACCTGCTGGATCCCCTGGCTGCACAGGCGCCGCGCCGCCTGCTGGATGTCCAGCAAAGGGGTGGCGGTCACCAGATGGATCACCATGCCATCGGCGCGGTGAGAGAGCAGCGCCCCCTCCCCCCACTCGGCCGGCGCAAATTCTCGGCTCAACCAGACATTCATGCGCCCACCTCCTGCAACCAGCGAGCAATCGTGCGCAGACCGTGGCCCTTGGCACCGGTCGCCCACAGATCGTTGCCCGATTTTTGATAGGAGGCGGCCAAGTCCAGATGTACCCAGCCCTTGCCTTCGTCACGCACGAAGCGCGACAGGAAGGCGGCTGCCGTGGTGGCACCGGCGGTCCCTTCGGCGGATGCCATGTTGCCCAGCTCGGCAAAGGCAGAGGTGAGCTGGCCCGCGTGCCAGGGCTCCAGCGGCAGCGCCCAGGCCTGCTCGTTTTCGGCTTTGGCGGCCGCCAGCGCGCGCGCCTGCTCGGCCTCATCGAGGGCAAACACGGCGTTGTAGTCGCGACCCAGCGCAGTCTTGGCGGCGCCGGTCAGGGTAGCGGCGTCGAGGATGTAGGCAGCGCCGCTTTCGCTCGCAGCCAGCAGGCCATCGGCCAGCACCAGACGGCCTTCCGCATCGGTGTTCTGGATCTCGACCGAGATGCCGTTGCGATAGGTGAGGATGTCGCCGAGCTTGAAGGCGTGGCCGGAGACCAGGTTCTCGGCGCAGCAGAGGATCAGCTTGACCCGTTTGTCGAGGCCGCGGCTGATGGCCAGCGCCAGCGCACCGGTCACCATGGCGGCGCCCCCCATGTCGGATTTCATCGGCAGCATGTTGTCAGGGGACTTCATGGAGTAGCCGCCGGAGTCGAAGGTGATCCCCTTGCCCACCAGCGCCGCCAGCACGGGGGCATTGGCATCCCCAGTCGGGTTGTAGTCGAGCTCCAGCAGCACCGGCTCGCGCTCGCTGCCGCGGCCCACCGACCAGATCCCGATGTGCCCGGCCTCCTGCAGTGCCTCCCCGGCGGTAATGCGGGCAGTCACCTTGTCACCGGCGAGGCTGCGAATGAGCAACAGGGCGGACTCTGCTAGGCTCATGGGATAGATCTCCTGCGGGCAGCCGTTGGTCACCTCGCGCACCCAGCGGGCCGCCTTGAGCAGGGCTTCCAGCTCACGGGCCTCCTGCGCTGACTGCTCACCAAAGTCGAGCTCGCGCACGCCCTTGGCGGCGTAAAAGCCCTGGGCGAAGGCGTAACGGCGCTCCTGATCCCAGCCCTCCCCCACCAGCTTGACGCGCTTGATACCGCTCGACTCGAGGCGTCTGGCCCCGCGCTGGACGGCGCGCAGCGCCTCCTTCTCCTGGCCGCTACCCAGATGGAGATGGGCTTCGTCGCCGTTGAAACTGAGCAGGGCACCCTCGCCCCAGTGGGCGGCGGCAGCCTGGGAAGACAACCGTACGTTCATCATGTCAGCCATGTTCTCTTGCTTCCTTTTTATTGGCACTTTCATCAACGAATAGGGAGATCGCGGGCACAAAAAAGGCCGCGCCCTCAAGGGTCACGGCCTTCACCATATCATTACTGCACCACGAGATGCTGCACGCGCAATTCACTCATGTGTAATTAAGGGGTCATCAGTGGCGCTCAGACGCCAGATTCAGGGTGTACTTGGGCAGTTCCACCACCAGATCCTCGTCCGCCAGTCTGGCCTGGCAGCTGAGACGGGATTCCGGCTCCAGTCCCCACGCCTTGTCCAGCATGTCATCTTCCAGCTCGTCGCTCGGCTCGAGGGAGTCGAACCCTTCCCGCACCACACAGTGGCAGGTGGTGCAAGCGCAGGACTTCTCGCAGGCGTGCTCGATCTCGATGCCGTTGCGCAGCGCGATGTCCAGAATGGTTTCACCGGTCGCGCCTTCGAGGGCCGCGCCGTCCGGACAGAGCTCGGGATGGGGCAGAATAATCAGTTTTGGCATATTACACCTTGTTGACGTTTTGTCCGGTCAGCACCTTGCGGATGGAGGCATCCATCCGGCGGGCTGCAAATTCGCCACTGGCAGCGTCCGCCGCCTCGATGGCCTCTTTGATCTGGTTGGTGGTACCCGTGCTGCGCATGGTCAGCAGATGGGCGATGGCAGCATCCAGCTCGGCCCGCTCGGCGGCGCTCAACAGCGCTTCGCCATCGGTGGCCAGCGCGGCGTTGAGGCTCTCGACCACCCGGTCGGCCTCGACCTGCTGCTCCGCCAGCATGCGGGCGTCCATGTCCTGCTGGGCATTGGCGATGGAGGCGCTCAGCATGCTGAGGATGTCGTCTTCCCCCAGCCCGTAGGAGGGCTTGACCTGGATCTCGGCCTGCACGCCGGAGGATTTCTCCATAGCGCTGACCGACAGCAGACCGTCCGCATCCACCTGGAAGGTAACGCGAATGTGGGCCGCCCCCGCCGCCATGGGCGGAATGCCAGTCAGGGTGAAGCGGGCCAGCGAGCGGCAATCGGCCACCAGCTCACGCTCGCCCTGCACCACGTGGATCGCCATCGCGGTCTGGCCATCCTTGAAGGTGGTGAACTCCTGGGCGCGGGCCACCGGAATGGTGGTGTTGCGCGGGATCACCTTCTCGGCGAGGCCGCCCATGGTCTCAAGGCCCAGAGAGAGCGGAATGACGTCCAGCAGCAGCATCTCGGCATCGGGCTTGTTGCCCACCAGGATGTCGGCCTGGATGGCGGCACCGATGGCCACCACCTTGTCCGGGTCGATGCTGGTCAGTGGCGTGCGCTGGAAGAACTCCCCCACCAGCTCGCGCACCAGCGGCACCCGGGTCGAACCGCCGACCATCACCACTTCCAGCACCTCTTCCTGTTCGAGACCCGCATCGCGCAGGGCGCGGCGACAGGCCAGCAGGGTGCGCTTGACCAGCGGCTGGATCAGCTCGTCAAACTGGCTGCGGGTGACGGAGCCCTGCCAGCCGGCAAAGGCGCAGGCAACGGCATCGGCATCGGTCAGGCCGTGCTTGACGGCGGCGGCGGCGTCCAGCAGCTCGCGCTGGGTACGGGCATCGAGCTGACCGGACAACCCGGCTTGCTCTTTCAGCCAGTCCGCCAGCAGGTGGTCGAAATCATCGCCACCGAGGGCCGAGTCGCCGCCAGTTGCCATCACCTCAAACACCCCGCGATGCAGACGCAGAATGGAGATATCGAAGGTACCGCCACCCAGGTCGTAGACGGCGATCACCCCTTCCTGACCGGAGTCGAGACCATAGGCGATGGCGGCGGCGGTCGGTTCATTGAGCAGGCGCAGCACGTGCAGACCGGCCAGGCGGGCCGCATCCTTGGTGCCCTGGCGCTGGGCGTCGTCGAAATAGGCGGGCACTGTGATCACCACGCCGTCAAGATCGCCACCCAGGGCGGCGGCGCCCCGCTCGGCCAGTTTTTTCAGGATCTCGGCCGAAACTTGCACCGGGTTGACCAACCCCTGACGGGTCTGCAGCTGCGGCATGCCGTTGTCGGCCGCCACGAATTCGTAGGGCTGCTGGCGGGTATCTATGTCGGCCAGCGCCTTGCCCATCATCCGCTTGGCGGAGACGATGGTGTTGTGCGGGTCGAGGGCGGCCTCGCGCTTGGCATCGAAGCCGACCCGGATGGTGTCGGCCTGGTAATGCACGACGGAGGGCAGCAGATCACGCCCCTGCTCGTCGCAGAGGGTGTCGGCCTGACCGCTGCGCACGGCGGCGACCAGCGAGTTGGTAGTGCCAAGGTCGATGCCGACGGCACGCTTGTGCTGATGAGGTGCGGCGCTCTGGCCGGGTTCGGCGATTTGCAGTAATGCCATGGGTAATCAAACTTCCAGCGTTAAAGGGTCAAGACTCGAACAGGGAGTCTTCGAATCGTTCCAGCTCCTCGAGGAGCTTGTCGACAAACTTGAGCTTGCGAACGCAGTCAGCGGCCTTCTGATCATCGCCGGTGGCGAGGCTCAGGGTCAGCTGCTGCATCAACTGCTGGTGATCATGCCTGATCTCTTGGCGAAAATCCTTGATGGCCCGCTCAGGGTCGGCTTCGCCTTTCAGATCGGCCAGCCGCTCGCGCCACTCCAGCTGCTGCATCAGAAAGGCGGGATCTTGCAGCGTCTGCTGTTCGCCGCGGATATCGGTACCACGCAGGGAGAGTAGGTACTCGGCTCGGCGCAGGGGCGCCTTGAGGGTAGTGAAGGCATCGTTGATCTGGGCGGCACGTTGCACCGCGGCCAGCTGTTCCCGCTCGGGAGCCGTGGCAAAACGATCGGGATGGAACTGGGTTTGCAACTGACGGTAGGTATCCGCCAACTGACGGGTATCGAGCTCGAAGCCTTCCACCAGCCCAAACAGCTCGAAATGATTCATGCAGACCTCTTAGACCCTGATGCAACCGCCGTCCTGCTCGCCCTCGGCAAACGGGACGGCGTGGTTGAACTGGCCGTGGCCGGCCGGTTCAACACATGCGCAATCAGGTGTAGCAAACATCTCAGACACTGAAGCTTTCGCCGCAACCACACTCGCCCTTGGCGTTGGGGTTGTTGAACTGGAAGCCCTCGTTGAGGCCCTCCTTGACGAAGTCCAGCTGGGTACCATCCAGGTGGATCAGGCTCTTGGCATCGACGATGATCTTGACGCCGTCCTGCTCGAATACCTGATCTTCATCCGCCAGCTCATCGACAAATTCGAGCACGTAGGCAAGACCGGAACAGCCGGTGGTCTTGACGCCGAGGCGCAGGCCGATGCCCTTGCCCCGGTTGGCCAGAAAAGAGGAAACCCGTGCCGCTGCGGCATCTGTCATGGTAATGGCCATACTGCGCTCCTGACCTTAGAGACCTTTCTTCTGCTTGTAATCGGCGATGGCGGCCTTGATGGCATCCTCGGCCAGAATGGAGCAGTGGATCTTCACCGGCGGCAGCGCCAGCTCTTCGGCGATGTCGGTGTTCTTGATGCCGGCTGCTTCGTCCAGGGTCTTGCCCTTGACCCACTCGGTCACCAGGGAGCTGGAGGCGATGGCGGAGCCACAACCATAAGTCTTGAACTTGGCATCTTCGATGATGCCGTCGTCGCTGATCTTCAGCTGCAGCTTCATCACGTCACCGCAGGCCGGTGCACCGACCATGCCGGTAGCGATGCTGGGATCGTTCTTGTCGAAGCCGCCTACGTTACGGGGGTTCTCGTAGTGGTCGATTACTTTTTCACTGTAAGCCATATCTAACTCCTGCTAATTCCGTTGTTCACCAAACACTTGCTCTCTTGGCAAGGATCAGTGATGAGCCCATTCGACCGTGTTCAGATCGACGCCGTCCTTGTACATCTCCCACAGGGGAGACATCTCGCGCAGACGGCCGATGGAGTCACGGATAAGCTTGATTGCGTAATCAATCTCTTCTTCGGTGGTGAAGCGACCCATGCTGAAACGGATGGAGCTGTGCGCCAGCTCGTCGTTCAGGCCCAGGGCGCGCAGCACGTAGGAGGGCTCCAGGCTGGCCGAGGTACAGGCAGAACCGGAAGAGACCGCCAGATCCTTGAGCGCCATGATCAGGGATTCCCCTTCCACATAGGCGAAGCTGACGTTGAGGTTGCCCGGCACACGCTGTTCCAGGTCACCGTTGATGTAGACCTCTTCGATATCCTTGATGCCGTCCCACAGACGCTGACGCAGAGCCATGATGCGCTCACCTTCGCTCGCCATCTCTTCCTTGGCGATGCGGAAGGCTTCGCCCATGCCGACGATCTGGTGGGTCGGCAGGGTGCCGGAACGCATGCCGCGCTCGTGGCCACCACCGTGCATCTGGGCTTCCAGACGAACACGGGGCTTGCGGCGTACGTAGAGGGCACCAATGCCTTTCGGACCATATACCTTGTGAGCAGACATGGAGAGCAGGTCAACCTTGAGCGCTTCCACGTCTACCGGAATTTTACCCACGCTCTGTACTGCATCCACGTGCAGCAGGATCTTGCGGGAGCGGCACAGCTCGCCAATGGCGGCAATGTTCTGCACCACGCCGATCTCGTTGTTGACGTGCATGATGCTGACCAGAATGGTGTCATCGCGCAGGGCGCCTTCGATCTGCTCCAGAGTGAACAGGCCGTTGGGCATCGGCTCGAGGTAGGTCACCTCATAGCCTTCGCGCTCCAGCTGGCGGCAGGTATCCAGTACCGCCTTGTGCTCGGTCTTGGAGGTAACGATGTGCTTGCCCTTGCCGGCGTAGAAGTGGGCAACGCCCTTGATGGCCAGGTTGTTGGACTCGGTGGCGCCGGAGGTGAAGACGATCTCGCGCGGGTCGGCACCGATCAGCTCTGCCACTTGATTACGGGCCAGGTCAACCGCCTCTTCGGCTTGCCAGCCGAAACGGTGGGAACGGGAAGCTGGATTGCCGAACAGGCCATCCATGGTGAGACACTGCATCATTTTTTCTGCGACACGCGGGTCCACCGGACAGGTTGCCGAATAATCAAGGTAAATAGGCAGTTTCATGTTTTTCTCCGTTACAGCCTGGGTCATACATCGACCGGCTGTGGAAAGCACGTTTGTTTATAGTTGGACTTTCAAGCTCACATCGCCGCGTTCTGCCCGGTCAACCAGGGACAACACGGTTTTCATCTGTTCGTCTTGCTTGCCGGCAATGCGGCGCACATCCGCCTGATCAACCAGCTCGGCCAGGGTGATATCCCCCAGGAAGCTGGAGATCCGCTCGCTCAGGTCACGCCACAAGGAGTGAGTAAGACACTGGGTGCCGCCGTGGCAGCCGCCCTTGCCGAGGCACTTGGTGGCATCCACCGATTCATCCACCGCGGTGATCACCTGACCGACCGAGATGGCATTCGGGGCCAGACCGAGGCGATAGCCGCCACCGGGGCCACGCACGCTGCTTACCAGGCCATGCTTGCGCAGGCGGGCAAACAGTTGCTCCAGATAGGACAAGGAGATGCCCTGGCGCTCTGAAATATCAGCCAGGGGCACGGGCCCCTGCTCTGCATGCAACGCCACGTCGAGCATGGCTGTCACAGCGTAACGTCCTTTTGAGGTCAGTCTCATATGCCTTACCGTCTTGCGAACCAATCAATATGGGCATATGGTCACATACCCGACTAAATCAGTCAAGTATATGGTTGAGTAATTCAGTCGGGTTTAGTCCTGCGGCCTGGGTTTTTGCACCGAGGTCAGAATGCCGCGCAGAATGTTGAGTTCCACCGCCTCCGGACGTGCCCGGTTGAACAGGCGACGCAACTTGTTCATCACCTGCCCCGGGTGGTCATCGGTGATGAAGCCGGTCTTGAGCAGCGTCTGCTCCAGATGCTGATAAAAACCTTCCAGCTGCTCGGCACTGGGATACTCCACAGCCATCCCGCTGTCGCCGGCTTGCTCTTGCTGCTGCAGCCAGTGCATGCGCACCTCATAGCAGAGGGTCTGCACCGCCATGGCCAGATTGAGCGAGCTGTATTCGGGATTGGCCGGGATGGCCACATGGTAGTGGCACTTTTGCAGCTCGTCGTTGGTGAGGCCGGTACGTTCACGGCCAAACACCAGCGCCACCGGATGCTGCATGCCCTCGGCCACCAGCTTCTCGCCTGCTTCGCGGGGATCCAGCATGGGCCAGCTCAGGGTGCGGGAACGGGCACTGGTACCGATCACCAGGCCGCAGTCGGCGATGGCTTCATCCAGCGTCGCCACGACACGGGCATTGGCCAGGATGTCGCTGGCACCGGCAGCCAATGCATTGGCATTGCCATCAGGCAGGGCTTGCGGATCAACTAGCACCATCTGACTCAAGCCCATGGTCTTCATGGCGCGTGCCGCAGACCCCATGTTGCCGGTGTGAGAGGTGTTTACCAACACGATACGAATCTGATCCAACATGCCCAGTCAATCTTCAGTCAAAAATGGCGCGCAATTGTAACATAGCCAATCGCTATTTTGGCACCGTAAATGGCGCTCCATTTCACAACTATCGCGCCGGTTTGTAGAACAAAGCGGCATGAGGCGGGCACAAGGGCGGGCTAAACTTGGAGGATGGGAAGGTGAAAGAGGGGAGACAACATGTGTCCGCGCTGGCTTTATGAGAAGCTGCCGGCCTGCTATTTGCTGGCAGCCATCGGCATCATCGCGCTCAGCCACTCCCCGCTGCTCTGGCTGGCGGGAGGCCTGCTGTTTGTTGCCGGGGCCGCCAGCTGGATGATGCGCTCCAGCTATCGGCGCACCGATCTGGTCATCTTCCCAAACAAGGTCTGGCTGCAACCGGAGTGGCTCTACGAGGCCCAACCTTTCCTCTGGCTGGTGCTGGGGCTGCTGTTGTCACGCCAGCAAGGCGCCGGTGCCCTGCTGGCGCTGCTGCCTTGCCTCTGGGCCCTGCGCTGTCTGTGGGCCCGCAACCACTATCGTCATCATGCCGAGGGGCTCGCCTCACAGCTGAGACGCCACCCCACCCGCCGGCGCAGAATGCGCCTCTTGCGTTGAGCTGGCCCTGGCCTGCTCGATAAAGGTAGCGAGATCCATCAACGGATAGCGCACCAGGCTCGGCAACCCGTCCAGATCCAGGCTGTCCATCAGGTTTTTCACCTCCAGTCCCAGCTCGGTATTGCCTTCAATCTTCAGCTTGCGCTGAAAGAAGAGGGAATCGGGGTCTTCCTTGCGACCGGCAATCAGGATGAGATCGTTGCTGCTGCCGCTGAAGCAGACATCGGCCTGTTCACAGTGACGGGCCACCACCAGCTTGCCCCCCTGCTCGCTGATGAACCAGCAGAGCTCGAGATCCGATACCTCGACCTTGAGCCACTTGCCCGCCAGAAATGCAAAGTCGCCATCGGCGATGGCCTCCTTGAAGACGCTGGCCAGCAGGCGCTCCATCAGATGCTGTTGCAGGGCAAAGGGCACCAGCTTGAGGGGGTGACGCAAGAGACGGGGGGCCTGTTCGACCAGGCGATGCTGCAGTTGTTTGAACACGATGAACTCCCAGTTTTTTGCGCATTCAAACACAGGGTCGGCGCCATGATCCTGTTGGAAATCAAACTTGTGCCCACTTACCTCAAGAAGGGTAAAGCCACACAAAGCTGCCTCAGGTCAAAAAGTGGAAGGACGCCGGTGAATACAATCGGGCCACTTTTTGCATTTTTGCCCTCTCGGAGCGTACCGATGGAATTACTCTGTCCGGCAGGCAGTCTGCCGGCACTGAAAACAGCCGTGGATAACGGGGCCGATGCCGTCTATATCGGCTTCAAGGATGACACCAACGCCCGCCATTTCGCCGGGCTCAACTTTACCGACAGCAAACTGGAGAAAGCGGTCGACTACGTGCATCAACATGGCCGCAAGCTGCACATCGCCATCAACACCTTCGCCCACCCGGGCTCCGATGCCCGCTGGCAGCAGGCGGTGGACAAGGGTGCCGCACTGGGTGCCGATGCCCTGATCATCGCCGATCTCGCCGTGCTCGACTATGCCAGCCGCCGCTACCCGGATCTGGAGCTGCACGTCTCGGTGCAGGCCAGCGCTACCAACGCCGCCGCCATTCGCTTCTACCAGCAGCACTTCAATGTCGGCCGGGTGGTATTGCCTCGCGTGCTCTCCATGCACCAGGTGAAACAGCTGGCCCGCGAGACCGATGTCGGCCTCGAAGTCTTCGCCTTCGGCAGCCTCTGCATCATGGCTGAGGGGCGCTGCTACCTCTCCTCCTACATGACCGGCGAGAGTCCCAACACCGTCGGCGCCTGTTCACCAGCCAAGTTCGTGCGCTGGGAAGAGACCCCAAGCGGCCTCGAGTCTCGCCTCAACGAGGTGCTGATCGACCGTTACGGCCCGGGGGAGAATGCCGGCTACCCAACCCTGTGCAAGGGACGCTTCGAGGTGGACGGTCAGACCTACCACGCGCTGGAGGAGCCCACCAGCCTCAACACCCTGGGCCTGTTGCCCGAGCTGTTCCAGACCGGCATCCAGTCGGTCAAGATCGAGGGGCGCCAGCGCAGCCCCGCCTACGTGGAGCAGGTGACCCGGGTCTGGCGCGCCGCCATCGACGCCTATCAGGCCAATCCGGAAGCCTATCGGGTCAAGGCCGAGTGGGATGCCCAGCTCGCCCGCGTCTCCGAGGGGAGCCAGACCACCCTCGGTGCCTATCATCGCCAGTGGCAATAAGGAGCCCTGTTCATGAAATTCTCTCTCGGCCCCCTGCTCTTCTACTGGCCCAAGGCCGACACCCAGGGCTTCTATCAGGCGGCCGCCACCAGCCAAGCCGACATCGTCTATCTGGGGGAAACCGTCTGCAGCAAGCGCCGCGAACTGAAAGTGGATGACTGGATTGCCCTCGCCCGTCAGGTGGCCGGCTCCGGCAAGCAGGCGGTGCTCTCCACGCTAGCGCTCATCTCCGCCCCCTCCGAGCTCAAGGAGGTGAAGCGGCTGGTCGACAACGGCGAGCTGATGATAGAGGCCAACGATCTGGGCGCGGTCCAGCTCGCCAGTGAGGCCGGATTGCCGTTCGTCTGCGGCCCCGCCATCAACGCCTACAACGCCGACGTGCTGCGCATGCTGCTCAAACAGGGGATGCAGCGCTGGGTGATGCCGGTGGAGCTGTCACGCGACTGGCTGGTGCAGCTCAATCAGGATCTCGGCAACGCCCGTCAGCAGTTCGAGGTGGAGGTGTTCGCCTACGGCCACCTGCCGCTCGCCTACTCGGCGCGCTGCTTCACCGCCCGCTCACTCGATCGGCCCAAGGACAACTGTGAACTGGCCTGCATCGACTACCCCACCGGCCGACTCGCCAGCAGCCGTGAGGGGCAGAAGGTGTTCAACCTCAACGGCATCCAGACCCAGTCCGGTTACTGCTACAACCTGGGCAACGATCTGGCCGGCATGGAGGGGCTGGTGGATGTGGTACGGCTCTCCCCCGAGGGGTTGGATACCCTGACGATGCTGGACCGCTTCAAGGCCAATCAGCAGGGCCAGGCTCCCCTGCCCCTGCAGCAGGAGCGGGACTGCAACGGCTACTGGCGCCAGATCCCCGGCATGATGCTGGCGCAGTAATTGCGCCCTTACTGACGGGCAGAACCGACAAGCCGATACAGTGGCACCGTAAAGCCTGACACCCAAACAGCAAAAAGGCCTCGCTATGAGGCCTTTTCCATATCGTTCAACGCGGCGATAGCCAGCAAGATCAGGATGCCTGTTTGCTGCTCTTGCCCTGGGCACTCTGGGCGCCGGGCGGCAGAGGTTTGCGCGCCATCAGCTCCAGCTCGAGCAGGGCATATCTGTGCTCGATGAAGTCATACACGTTGTTGGCCAGCGCCAGCTTGAAGTAGCTGATGGCCTCCTTGCGGTTGCCCCTGGCCAGTTCGAACTTGCCAAGGTAGAAGTAGGTTTCGCACAGGCGCTCGGCGAGCTCCCGGTTGTCCTTCACCCCTTTCACCACGTTGCCCATCAACTGGGTGGCGTTGAGTTCGCCGGTATAGAGGCGCACCAGATCCCAGTTCCAGGCGTCGTCGTCATACTTGTTGAGCCGCTCGCGCATCCGGCTCATGGCGGCCGGGGCATTGAGCTTCTGCTCGGCCAGATAGAGCCAGATAACCCGGTAGGGATCTTCCGGCTGCGCCTCGTAGAAGCGCTTCATATCGGCTGCGGCCAGCTCTGGGCGATTGCCGTAATAGAGCGCAATACCGCGGTTCAGATAGGCATAGTCATAATCGGGAGCCAGCTCGAGGGCGGAATCAAATGCCTCGTAGGCTTCGTCATAATTCTGCTGCTGCACCAGATAGACGCCGATGAAGTTGTAGGCTTCGGCGAAATCCGGCTTCTCCCGCAGGGCGCGGTTGAAATCCAGCCGCGCCAGAGAGCGCAAGCCTACCCGGTCAAACACGACAGCACGCTCATAAAACAGTTCGGCCCGTTGCTCGGTGGTCAATTCCATCTCACTGAGGATCTGCCCGAGTCGCGCCAACGCCAACTCGCTCTGGTAAGAGACCTGCAGGGGGGTCGCCAATACCAGTGAAGCGGGTTGCGGCTTGGGAACTTGAGGCGTTTGAACCTGACTGCTACTGCTGCAACCCCACATGGGGAGCAGCAACAGGATACCAAGGAGGTATCCAATCCCTTTCCTGACGTTCAATGAACACTCCGACGCTTACGCTTGACCCGGCATATGGTAAAGGTCAGCCGACACTTTGTCATGTAAAGGTCAGCCGACACTTTGTCATGTGGCTGAGCCTCTCTCCCTCAAATAAATCAGGATTCGACAGGGTATCCGGCATCACACCAGCCCCGAAAGCCACCATCCACGCTGACCACCCGGCCGTAGCCCATCTTCTGCAGGTTCTCCGCCACCAGAATGGAGCGAAAACCGCCACCACAATAGAGGTAGAGCTCGGTGTCGGGATCCGGGTAACGGGTCTCGATATCCCGCTCGATCACGCCGCGCCCGAGGTAGGTCGCGCCCGGCAGATGGCCCCTGGCCCACTCGCTCTCTTCCCGCACATCGACCAGGTGAAAGGTACGCTCCTCCTCCTGCCAGCGCTTGATCTGGTGTACGTCGGTCTCCTGCACATGGGGGCGAATGGCCTCTACCAGCGCCAGAAAACGGGGATTGTGTTGCATGGCTTGCTCCTTGCCTCTTGGCCAATGGCCGTGGGTGAAACCGTCATAATGGCTCACCCGGATGATAAGAGAAAGGGCGCCTTGTGGCGCCCTTGTCATTTACGGCAGGATCTCTTGCTGATCCGCCCCCTCTTTTTCCACCTGGGTCGGCAGCATGTGCTCCCGCTTGACCCCGAAGAACATGGCGAACGAGCTCGCCACATAGATGGAGGAGTAAGTACCAAACGCCACACCGATCACCATGGCCACCGAGAAACCGTGGATCAGCGGACCGCCCTTGAGCAGCAGCGCCAGCACCACCACGAAGGTCAGGCCGGAGGTGATGATGGTCCGGCTCAGGGTCTCGGTCATGGAGAGATCCAGGATGTACTCGGTATCCCCCTTGCGCACCTTGCGAAAGTTCTCCCGCAAGCGGTCGAACACCACTATGGTGTCGTTCAAGGAGTAACCCACCAGCGTCATCAAGGCCGCCAGCACGGTCAGGTCGAACTCGTACTGGAAGTAGGCGAAGACGCCCAGGGTGATCACCACATCGTGCACCAGGGAGAGGATGCCGCCCATGGCCAGACGCCATTCGAAGCGTACCGCCACGTAGATCATGATGCAGATGATGGAGGCCAACATGGCCAGCGCACCATCCGTCGCCAGCTCGTCACCCACGGAGGGGCCGACGAACTCCACGCGCTTGAGCACGGCGCCCTGATCGATCACCTTGGCGGCCGCCAGCACCTCGTTGCCCTGCTGCTCCACCTTGACCCCCTCTTTCGGGGTCAGACGCACCAGCACGTCACGACTGGAGCCGAAGTGTTGCAGGGTCGCCCCTTCAATCTTCTGCTCGTCCAGCACCTCGTGCATCTTCTCCAGGCTCACCGACTGCTGGAAGCCCACCTCGATGGTGGTGCCGCCGGTAAAGTCCAGACCCCAGTTCAGACCCCGATCAAACAGGAAGAACAGGGAGATCACCATCAGCAGGGTAGAGAAGACCACACCCGGCTTGGCAAAGCGCATGAAGGGGATGGGCTTTTCAAAATGTAGAATCTGAAACATGTCTCTTCCTTAGATCGGCAGCTTGTCGAGGCGCCGACCACCCCAGGCCAGGTTGATGATGGCGCGGGATACCGTGATGGCGGTAAACATGGACGCACTCAGACCAATCCCCAGCGTCAGGGCGAAGCCCTTGATGGCGCCGGTACCGATACCGAACAGGATCACACAGGTGATGAGCGAGGTGATGTTGGAGTCGGCGATGGTCGAGAATGCCCGATCAAAGCCCAGGTGGATCGCCTGCTGCACGCCGCGACCGTTGCGGATCTCTTCACGAATGCGCTCGTAGATCAGCACGTTGGCGTCCACCGCCATGCCCAGCGTCAAGACGATACCGGCGATGCCCGGCAGGGTCATGGTGGCCCCCGGGATCATCGACATGATACCGACGATCAGCACCAGGTTCATGGAGAGGGCAATGTTGGCCACCCAACCGAAGGCACGGTAGTAGATCCCCATGAACAGCACGATCACCAGCATGGCCCAGCCGATGGCTTCCATACCGCTGTCGATGTTCTGCTGACCCAGGCTCGGGCCAATGGTGCGCTCTTCCACGATCTGGATCGGGGCGATCAGCGCACCGGCACGCAGCAGCAGCGCCAGGTTGTGGGCTTCGTTGGCGTTGTCGATGCCGGTGATGCGGAACTGGCTGCCAAGGCGCGACTGGATGGTGGCGACGTTGATCACCTCCTCCTGCTTGCGGAACTTGCGCTTGCCGTCCGGACCCGGCTGACCGACCGGCTTGTATTCGATGAATACGGTGGCCATGCCCTTACCGACGTTGTCCTTGGTAAAGCTGGCCATCTTGTTGCCACCCTGGCCATCGAGCTTGATGTTGACCTGGGGACGGCTGTATTCGTCGAAACCGGACTGGGCACCCACGATGTGGTCACCGGTCAGGATGATGCGCTTTTGCAGCACCACCGGACGACCGTTGCGATCGTTGTAGACTTTGGAGCTCGGCGGTACGCGACCGTCGGCCGCAGCCTGGATGTCGGCGGTCTCATCGACCATGTGGAATTCCAGGGTTGCGGTGGCGCCCAGGATCTCCTTGGCACGGGCGGTGTCCTGGATACCGGGCAGTTCCACCACGATGCGCTCGGCACCCTGCTGTTGTACCAGCGGCTCGGCTACGCCCAGTTCGTTCACCCGGTTGCGGATGATGGTGATGTTCTGCTCGAGGGCGTACTTCTTCACCTCCTTGACCTTGGCTTCACTCAAGGAGGCCAGCAGGACGAACTCGTCCCCCTTCTGCTCGGTGGTGAAGGTGAGATCCGGGTTCTGACGACGCAGGAAGGAGACCGCCTTGCTCTGGTCGGCTTCGTCGCGGAAGACCACCTGCACCTGATCACCGACCCGGCGCACGCCGGAGTAACGGATCTTCTGGGTACGCAGCTCGGAGCGGAAATCCTGCACCATCTGCTCCTGCTGCTTGGCCAGCGCTTCGCCCATGTCCACTTCCATCAGGAAGTGCACGCCGCCGCGCAGGTCCAGGCCCAGCTTGAGCGGGTTGGCACCGATGGCTTCGAGCCAGGCAGGAGTGGAAGGCGCCAGGTTGAGCGCGGTGATGAAGTTGTCACCCAGCTTGTTGGCGACCAGATCGCGCGCCTTGAGCTGCTCTTCGGTGTTCTTGAAACGAACCAGAATGAAGCCGTGTTCGAACGCCGCATGCTTGACCGGGATCTTCGCCTCGTCGAGGGTCGCTTTCACCAGGTCAAGGGTATCAAGCTTGACTTCGGCACCCCGGCTGGCAGAGATCTGCAAGGCCGGGTCTTCGCCGTAAAGATTGGGGGCTGCATATAGAAAACCGATGGCGATCACCACGATCACCATCAGGTATTTCCACAGCGGATAGCGATTTAACACGCTGTGCTCCTCGGGAGATTAGAGGGACTGGATAGAACCCTTGGGCAGAACGGCAGAGACGAAATCACGCTTGATGGTGACCTGGGTCTGATCGTTCAGGGACAGCACAATGTATTCGCTGTCGGCGGAAACCTTGGCGATCTTGCCGACCAGGCCGCCGGAAGTGAGCACTTCGTCACCCTTGGAGAGGGAACTCATCAGGTTGCGGTGATCCTTGGCACGTTTGGCCTGGGGACGATAGATCATGAAGTAGAAGATGAGACCGAACACGGCCAGCATGATGATCATTTCCATGCCACCACCCTGTGCCGCCGGAGCCGCGCCTTCTGCATATGCCTTGGAGATAATGCTCATTTAACAACCTCTTATTGATGTAAATTTGATAACTAGCTTATAAATCGTTGTTATTTCACGTCATTTTCAGCTAACGGAGGCACGGGCTTCCCTTGCCGACGGTAAAACTCAGTTACAAAGTCGTCTAATTTACCCTGCTCGATCGCGTCCCGCAAACCCTGCATCACACGCTGGTAATAACGCAGGTTGTGAATGGTGTTCAGACGGGCACCGAGGATCTCGTTGCACTTGTCCAGATGGTACAGATAACTGCGGGTGTAGTTCTTGCAGGTGTAGCAGTCGCAATCGGCATCCAGGGTGCTGGTGTCCTCGCGATACTTGGCGTTGCGGATCTTGACCACCCCGTCGGTGGTGAACAGGTGGCCGTTGCGGGCGTTGCGGGTCGGCATCACGCAGTCGAACATGTCGATACCGCGGCGCACCCCTTCCACCAGATCTTCCGGCTTGCCCACCCCCATCAGGTAGCGTGGCTTGTCGGCCGGGATTTTCGGGCAGACGTGCTCGAGGATGCGATGCATGTCTTCCTTGGGCTCACCCACCGCCAGACCACCGACCGCATAACCGTCAAAGCCGATCTCCAAGAGACCTTCCAGCGACACATCCCGCAGATCTTCGTACACGGAGCCCTGGATGATGCCGAACAGGGCGTTCTTGTTGCCGAGCGCATCGAACTTGTCGCGGGAGCGCTTGCCCCAGCGCAGGGACATCTCCATCGACTTGCGCGCCTCTTCGTAAGTGGCCGGGTACGGCGTGCACTCGTCGAAGATCATCACGATGTCGGAGCCCAGATCGTACTGGATCTCCATGGACTTCTCGGGGTCGAGGAAGATCTTCTCGCCGTTGATGGGGTGACGGAAGTGCACCCCCGCCTCGGTGATCTTGCGGATATGCCCTAGGCTGAACACCTGGAAACCGCCGGAGTCGGTCAGGATCGGGCCCTGCCAGTTCATGAAATCATGCAGATCGCCGTGGGCGCGCATCACTTCCTGCCCCGGGCGCAACCAGAGGTGGAAGGTGTTGCCAAGCAGGATCTGGGCACCAGTTTCACGTACCTCTTCCGGGGTCATCCCCTTGACGGTGCCGTAGGTGCCGACCGGCATGAAGGCCGGGGTCTGCACGGTGCCGCGCTCGAATACCAGCTGACCGCGACGGGCACGGCCGTCGGTGGTTTTCAGTTCAAATTTCATTGCTACCTCGGTTTCAGTCAGAGAAACAGTCTGACAAATAGTAGGGCCGCACCGGCCCGGTACAAGAAGCCGGCCGGGATCCTGACGATCAGGTCCTGAACGGCTTCTGAAGGGCAGCCGCTTAAGCTGCTGCCCGGCGACGGGTGACGAACATGGCATCCCCGTAGCTGAAGAAACGATACTGCTCGGCCACGGCGGCCTGATAGGCGGCCATCACGTTGTCGTAGCCGGCAAAGGCGCTGACCAGCATGATCAGGGTCGACTCGGGCAGATGGAAGTTGGTGACCATGGCATCGACCACCTGGAACTGGTAACCCGGGAAGATGAAAATGTCGGTGTCGCTGAAAAACGGCGCCAGCGGCTTGCCCTGGGCCAGGGTCACCTTGGCCGCGCTCTCGAGCGAACGCACCGAGGTGGTCCCCACCGCAATCACCCGGCCGCCGCGGGCACGGGTCGCCGCGATGGCGTCCACCACCTCCTGCGGCACTTCGGCGTATTCCGAGTGCATGTGGTGATCTTCAATCTTGTCCACCCGCACCGGCTGAAAGGTGCCCGCCCCTACATGCAGGGTGACGAAGGCCGTTTCCACGCCCTTGGCACGAATTTTTTCGAGCAGCGGCTCATCGAAGTGCAGGCCGGCGGTCGGCGCCGCCACGGCGCCCGGCTTCTGGTTGTAGACGGTCTGGTAGCGCTCCTTGTCGGCATCCTCGTCGGGACGATCGATATAAGGGGGCAGCGGCATGTGGCCGATGGCTTCCAGGATCTCCAGCACCGGGCGCGGGTCCAGGAAATGGATCTCGAACAGGGCGTCGTGACGGGCGCGCATCTCGGCCTCGACGGGCACGCCGTCGGCACCGGCATCCAGAATAAGGCGGGTGCCTGGCTTGGGGGACTTGGATGAACGCACGTGCGCCAGCACGCTGTGCTCGTCCAGGATGCGCTCCACCAGCACCTCCAGCTTGCCGCCGCTGGCCTTCTGGCCAAACATGCGCGCGGGGATGACCCGGGTGTTGTTGAACACCAGCAGATCACCGGGGTTGAGCTGGTCCAGCACATCGACAAATTGACCGTGGCGCAGGGCGCCGGTTTGACCGTCGAGCTGCAGCAGACGACTGGCGGTACGCTCCGCCATCGGATAGCGGGCAATCAGCTCGTCTGGCAGATCAAAATGAAAATCGGATACTTGCATCTTTCACCTCGGGGGAATCGGCGGCTAGTCTAGTTATCCCCCTCTTGCAAGGCAACCCAAAAGACCAAAAACCCAAGAGAGACAAGGGATAGCGAGCAATTATGTGAAGCAGGGCCAGTTAAGAAACCTTTAAGGTTTTGTATTGACCCTGATCATGTTTTGCCGAAGGGGGCTGGGCTAGGGTGAAAGCAGATACACAAGGAGGTCCACCATGATGACCCTATCCGAGATCATGACTGAACACCCCTTCACCCTGGGTCCGGAAAACAGCGTCAAACAGGCGATGGATCTAATGCAGCAGGAGCGGATCCGCCATATTCCCATCGTTGACGACCACCATCATCTGCTGGGCCTGGTCACCCTCTCCGATATCCTGGCCACCCGCGAGTCAAAACTGCTGCTGATCAATCCGGAGCGGGAGGCGGAGTTCACCGACAGCGTGCAGCTCGACGAGATCATGACCCGCCAGGTGGCGAGCGTGGATCCCCATGCCGGCATCAAGGAGGCGGCCCTCTATCTGCAGCGCCACAAATATGGCTGCCTGCCGGTACTCAAAGGGCACAAGCTGGTAGGCATAGTCACCGAGTCGGACTTCATTGCCGTGGCCATCAATCTGCTGGAGCTGATGGAAGAGCAGGAGCCATCCGATGACTTTTGATCCGCACACAATGTAATTAAATTACAATAAAAGCGTTTTCAGCCTGAATTATCGGCATAAATGGTGAAACACTTTCATTTTGATTGAAAAATTACACCACGAACTTGCTTTGTGATCTACATCACACTATCATGACAGCCATGCAATAGTTGCCGAGGGGGAGACGAGGGATTGTGCACCCATCCTCTTCCTCTCATTTGTCTGCAAGTTTGCACACCCCGTAGT
>NZ_NEVB01000012.1:0-16135 GCF_002259925.1 Aeromonas sp. A35_P
AACCCACCCTGGCCCAACAATTAGGACTGGACCAGTACGGTATCAAGAACTCCACTGAAATCCTGCGCAACCCTTCCTACGACCAGCTGTTCGCGGAAGAGACTCGTGCCGACCTGGAAGGGTTCGAGCGCGGCGTGGTGACCGAACTGGGGGCCGTCAATGTCAATACCGGCATCTTCACCGGCCGCTCCCCGAAAGATAAATATATCGTCAAAGACGCCACTACCCAGAATACTGTGTGGTGGTCTGACCAGGGTAAAAACGATAACAAAGCCATCAGCCCGGAAGTGTGGTCACATCTGAAATCCCTGGTGACCAAGCAGCTCTCCGGCAAGCGCCTGTTCGTGGTGGACGGCTTCTGCGGTGCCAACCCGGACACCCGCCTGGCCGTGCGCATCATCACCGAGGTGGCCTGGCAGGCTCACTTCGTGAAAAACATGTTCATTCGCCCGAGCGATGAAGAGCTGAAAACCTTCAAACCGGACTTCGTGGTGATGAACGGTGCCAAGTGCACCAACCCGAACTGGAAGGAGCAGGGTCTCAACTCCGAGAACTTCGTCGCCTTCAACCTGACCGAGAAGATCCAGCTCATCGGCGGCACCTGGTACGGTGGCGAGATGAAAAAAGGGATGTTCTCCATGATGAACTACTTCCTGCCCCTGCGCGGCATCGCCTCCATGCACTGCTCCGCCAACGTGGGTCAGGACGGCGACGTTGCCATCTTCTTCGGCCTCTCCGGTACCGGCAAGACCACCCTCTCCACCGATCCCAAGCGTCAGCTGATCGGCGATGACGAGCATGGCTGGGACGACGACGGCGTGTTCAACTTCGAAGGGGGCTGCTACGCCAAGACCATCAAGCTCTCCAAGGAAGCCGAGCCGGACATCTACAACGCCATCCGTCGCGATGCGCTGCTGGAGAACGTGACCGTGGCGGCCGACGGCACCATCGACTTCGACGATGGCTCCAAGACCGAGAACACCCGGGTCTCCTACCCCATCTATCACATCGAGAACATCGTCAAGCCGGTCTCCAAGGCGGGTCACGCCACCAAGGTGATCTTCCTGACCGCCGACGCCTTCGGTGTGCTGCCCCCGGTCTCCAAGCTGACCAAGGAGCAGACCAAGTACCACTTCCTGTCCGGCTTCACCGCCAAGCTGGCCGGTACCGAGCGCGGCATCACTGAGCCGACCCCGACCTTCTCCTCCTGCTTCGGCGCAGCCTTCCTCTCCCTGCACCCGACCAAGTACGGTCAGGAGCTGGTGAAGCGGATGGAAGCCGCCGGCGCGGAAGCCTACCTGGTCAACACCGGCTGGAACGGCACCGGCAAGCGCATCTCCATCAAGGACACCCGCGCCATCATCGACGCCATCCTGGATGGCTCCATCGAGAAGGCCGAGACCAAGGTGCTGCCGATCTTCAATCTGGAAGTGCCGACCGCCCTGCACGACGTGAACCCGGCGATCCTCGACCCGCGCGACACTTACGCCAACAAGGCCGAGTGGGACGCCAAGGCGCAGGATCTGGCCCAGCGCTTTATCAAGAACTTCGAGCGCTTCACCGACAACGACGAAGGCAAGCGTCTGGTAGCGGCGGGTCCGCAGCTGTAACAGCGACCCCGTTCACAACCAATCTCATACCGGTCAGCCCAGCTGGCCGGTATTTTTTTGAGCAGAGCGCGGCGTTTGACTCCCGCCAAACCTTGCCTTGTGGGCCCTTGCGCGTTAGATTCAGCCCAACTTTATACAATATACAATTTTGTAACGATTCCCCTGCGACCCGATCATGACCCCACCCTACAAGACCCGTACCCAAATGGTGATGGAAAACCTCCGTGGCCGGATCCTCCGCGGTGAGTTTCCCGCCGGCGCGCCCCTGCGCCAGGACGCCATTGCCAAGGAGCTGGCGGTGAGCCGCATTCCGGTGCGGGAGGCCCTGATGCAGCTGGAGGCACAGGGGCTGGTGAAGTTCGAGGCACACCGCGGCGCCGTGGTCACCATGCTGGACGCCGCGGCCATCGAGGAGCTCTTTTATTTGCGAGCCCTGCTGGAAGCCGATACCCTGTTCCACGCCGTCGACCTGATGACGGAGGAGACCTTCGCCAAGGCGCAGGCGATCCTCGCCCAGTTCGACCAGGCCCTCGAGTCGGGCACCCAGATCGAACGCTGGGCCGAACTGAACCACAGTTTTCACGCCACCCTCTATCAAGCCGCCGGCCGTCCCCAGGCACTGGAGCTGATCGCCCAGATCAATCTGAGCTGTGACCGCTATGTGCGCTTCGAGCTGCTGTTCGCCAGCGATGGTGTCGACAAGGCGGAGCGGGAGCACGCCCAGCTGCTGGAGTTGTGCCGCGCCCGCCGCAAGCACGAGGCGGTGGTGCTGCTCAAGCAACATATCGAGGCGGCTGGCCAGTCAGTCAAGCGGATCCTGGACAGCGGCCACAACCACTGAACACTCACATCACTACAATCTGGCATTAACGACATGAATCATTTCGAGATTATTGAAACCCGCGTCGCCCAGGTCAGGGCCGAACTGGCCATGATGGAGCTGGACGCCTTCATCGTCCCCCACGACGACGAGCACCTGGGGGAGTACATTCCCGCCTACGCCGAGCGACTGGACTGGATCACGGGTTTCAACGGCTCCGCCGGCCTCGCCATCGTACTGGCGCAGCGGGCGGCCCTGTTCATCGACGGTCGTTACACGGTGCAGGCCCGCATGCAGGCACCGGCCGAGCTCTTCGAGTTTCTCCATCTGAACGAAGATCCCCACGTGCAGTGGCTGGCCGAGCAGCTGCCTGCCGGTTCCCGGGTCGGCTTCGATGCCCGCCTGCACAGCCTGGCCTGGTATCGACACGCCAAAGAGATCCTGACCGAGCGCGGCATCGAGCTGGTGCGTGTGGAGCAGAACCCAATCGACCTGCACTGGAGCGATCGCCCTGCCCCCACCAAGAATCCGGCCATCCTCTACAGCGAGGCGCTGGCGGGCCAGTCCAGCCAGGCCAAGCGCGAGCTGCTGGCCAGCGATCTGCGCAAGCGCGGGCTGGATGCGGTGCTGCTGACCCAGGCCGAACCCATCAACTGGCTGCTCAACCTGCGTGGCCGCGACGTGGAGCGGCTGCCGGTGGTGCTGGGCTTTGCGGTGCTCTATGCCAACGCCACCATGGATTTCTTCGTCGACATCGACAAGATCGACTGCTTCGCCTTCAGCCAGCACGTGGGGCAGGATGTCTCCGTCTACCCCATCGACAAGCTGGGTGATGTGCTCAAGCGCATCGGCGAGGATCAGCAGAAGGTGCTGGCCGATCCCAACACTGCCAACGCCTGGACCCAGCTGATCATGGAAGAGGCGGGCGCCATCCTGGTGGCCGGTCAGGACCCGACCATGCTGCCGAAGGCGTGCAAGAACGAGGTGGAGCTGGCCGGCATGCGTGCCGCCCATCTGCGCGATGGCGTCGCCGTCACCCGCTTCCTGGCCTGGCTGGATCGGCTGATCGCCAGCGGCGAATTCGACGGCGTGGATGAAGGCACCCTGGCCGACCAGCTGGAAGCCTTCCGCCGCGCGCAGGATCACTATGTCGAGCCGAGCTTCGACACCATCTCGGCGCTCGGCCCCAACGCCGCCATGTGCCACTACCGCCACACCAACGGCACCCCGCGCCCCTTCGGTCAGGACAGCATCTATCTGGTGGACTCCGGCGCCCAGTATCTGGACGGCACCACCGACATCACCCGCACCATCAAGGTGGGTGAGCTGACCGACGAGCACAAGGCGATGTTCACCCGGGTACTGCAGGGTCACATCGCGCTGGATCAGGCCCGCTTCCCGCGCGGCACCGCCGGCATCCAGCTCGACGTGCTGGCCCGCATGCCGCTGTGGCAGGCCGGTTACAACTACGACCACGGCACCGGCCACGGCGTCGGCCACTTCCTGAGCGTGCACGAAGGCCCGCAGCGCATCGCCCCCAAGGGCAGCCTGGTGGCCCTGCAGCCGGGCATGGTGCTCTCCAACGAACCTGGCTACTACCGGGAAGATGCCTTCGGCATCCGCTGCGAGAACCTGGTGGTGGTTACCGAACAGGAGCAGATCGGCGAGCTGCCGATGCTGGGCTTCGAGCGGCTGACCTATGTACCGTTCGATACCCGCCTCATCGATCGCAGCCTGCTGAGCCCTGCCGAGTTCCGCTGGATCAACGAGTACCACGCCGAGGTCTACCGCCGCCTGAGCCCGCTGCTGGAGGGCGAGGATCTCGCCTGGCTGGAGCAGGCGACCAGCCTCATCTAAGTGCAGACCAGCAGAGTTGTCTGATGAAACAGGGCCCGCGGGCCCTGTTTTTTTGCCCGCCGGTTTGACCTGTATCAAGACCCCGCCGCCCCAGGTCAGGACAATGCCCTGCATGACGACCCATCACTCCCACCCCGCGCGCCCGGCCCGCGCCGACCAGGCGCCCATGCACCCCAGGCTCAAGCGGGAGCAGCAGACGGTCAGCGCCATGATCCGCCTCTACTGCGACCACCATCATCAGGATCCCGCCTGCCGGCACTGCCAGCAGTTGCAGGAGTTCGCCCACCAGCGGCTGCGCCGCTGCCGCTATGGTCACGGCCACAAACCCACCTGTGCCAACTGCCACATCCACTGCTATGCCCCGGCCATGCGCAAGCAGATCCAGCTGGTAATGAAGTGGAGCGGCCCGCGCATGCTGTGGCATCACCCCTGGCTGGCCCTGCGCCACCTGCTGGACAGTCGTCGCAAGGCCCCCAGACGCCCCCACAGCCGCCCGCTTCCCCCCTGATCACTCATGCTGGATTCAGGAATCAGCCGGTAGACTCCATCCCGTCCGGACCGCCTCTGCGGTCTGCATCTGACAGTGGAGATAAGATGGGCTGGTTTACCCGTTTTCGTGAGCGTCGGGCCCTGCGTCGCTATCTGGCGATGTCGGCTATCCTGGCCAAAGAGTATGGTGCCCGCGAGCAATACAGTGCGGGGCAGTTGCTGACCCAGGCCAGGATCCATAAACTGCCGCCCCGCTGGCTCCATTACTACTTCGCGCTCTACCGCCACGAGAACGCGCCCGAGCTTGCCAGTGGCTGGCAACTCGATGATCAGCGCCTGCTCGCACTGCGCCAGTCGCTCGCCGAGAGCCTGTTTCACCACGATATCGCCTATACCGCTCTGGATGTCCGCGAGCTGGCGCGCCCTGCCCAATGGCGAGGCGGCAGCGACCGCAAGGTACAGACCCAGGGCATCACCTTTCGCCAATATTGACCGAAGGAGTCTTGATGCACCACACCCCGCCCCTGCTGCGCACCGCCACTCACACCGACATGCACGCCATCTGGCAGATCGACGTCAATGTGTTCGGGGAGGATGTCTATCCCGGCTTCTTCTTCCGCCAGGCCATGGATCTGTGGCCCGAGCTGCTGCTGGTGGCCGAGCTGGACGGCAAGCTGCTGGGCTATGCCCTGGGTGGACTGGGACAGGATCGGTCGCAGGGCTGGTTGCTGTCGCTGGCGGTGCTGCCGGAGGCGCGTGGCTTCGGTCTGGCCGAACGCATGATGCTGCAGGTGGAGCAGTCACTGGAAAAGCTGGGGATCGAGCGGGTCAGACTGACGGTGGATCCGGCCAATCCCGCCCAGCGCCTCTACTTTCGACTCGGTTATCAGCAACTGGCCGAGGAGCGCGACTATTTCGGCCCGGGAGAGGATCGCCTGCTGCTGGAAAAACGGCTCGGCTGAGCCGGCGGTGACGGGGTTTGCAGGGGCCGGGCCGTATAATTGGTTACACTTTGCTGGTTTCATGCTCAATCCGGTTGGCGTAGAGTTGAATCACTGACCGAACAAACCAGATTAGATGCCAGCCCAGGAGGCCCATCATGTTGAAACGCATTACCCTCATCGCCCTGTTGGCCACCACCACAGCCACCACTCTCAGCGGCTGTGCCAACAGCGATGTCTACTCCGGCGATGTCTACACCAAGGATCGCGCCAAGCAGGTGCAGACCGTCAGCTACGGCACCATCCTCTCCACCCGCCCGGTCAAGATCCAGGCCGATGAGAACTCGCTGATCGGCACCATAGGCGGCGCCGTGGTCGGCGGCCTGCTCGGCAGCACCATTGGCGGCGGGCGCGGCAGCGACATCGCCGCGGCCGGTGGCGCCATCGCGGGTGCAGCGGCCGGCAAGGCGGCCGGTGACAAGCTCAACCAGGTGGATGGCGTCGAACTCGAGATCAAGAAAGAGAACGGCGAATCCATCGTGGTGGTGCAAAAGGCCAGCCCCACCTTCGTACCGGGCGCCCGGGTACGCATGACTCAGGGCAACGGCACCATCAACGTGGCCGTGGTCAACTAAACCCTCTAGGCCTCCGCCCATGAAAAAGCCCTCGCAGTGCGAGGGCTTTTTTTATCATAGATACCGATCGAACGTTACTGGCGAACCAGCCGGAAGATGGCGTAGCCAGGGTGCTGGGCATCATCCATCGGCAGGGTGGACTTGTACTCCAGATCCGCACCGGCCAGCTGTTTGGCCTCCTCGCGGGGCGAGGAGTAGAGCCGCACGTCCACATTGGCCGGCAGGGCCTTCATGTGCCAGTTGTTGTTGGCCGCCGGGCTGAAGCCGGCCGGGTTCTCGGCAGACTGGGCCTTCAGGTACTGGGCGATGATCTCGCGCGTCTCGAAGGGATCTTCATGCACGATGTTGCTGCCGTCGATACCCGGGAAGTGGCCGCCACCGCTGGCGCGGTAGTTGTTGGTCACCACGTAGAACTTCTGGGCCGGATCGATGGGCTGGCCGTTGAAGGTGAGGCTGCTGATGCGCTGGCCGTCGCTGACCTTGGCCCCTTCCTTGTTGTAACGGGCCGGCTGGGTAATATCCACCTCGTAGTTGACCCCGTCGATCACGTCGAAGTTGTAGGTGGGGAACTTCTCGTTCACCAACCACTGCACCTCAGCCTTGCCGGTGTCGATCTGGTTGAACTGGCCGGCACTCATCTCCAGCCACTCCTTGACGGTGGCCCCGTTCACCTCGACCACCTGCAGGGTGTTCGGATAGATGTAGAGGTCGGATACGTTGCGCAGGGAGATGTCGCCCTGGGCCACGTAGGTGAAGTCGTTGATGCCGTTGCGACCGCCACGGAACGGTGCCGCTACCGACAGGATGGGGTAGGACTCCTTGAGCAGACCATCTTTTTGCAGCTGCTCGGCGTAGCGGCGCTGGGCATCGCTCACCAGCTGCACCGAAGGATCGTCCTGCACCAGGGCGAAGAAGCTGTGGATGGAGGAAGTGATCTTGCCGAGCGGCTCATCCAGCCACTGGTTGGTGGCGTCGTGGTCGGCCTGTACCAGGTCCACCACCCGCTGATCCACCGCGCTACCCTCGCTGGAGTCGATCTTGCGCAGGCTGGCCTGGCTCTGTTTCACCTGCCACTTGCCGTCCACCTGCTCCAGCTTGAGGTCGATGATGCCGAGGTGGTTGCCCCAGTAGCCCGGCATCACGGTCGGAATGCCGCTCAGGGTACCGGCCTGGTTGTCCACCTCCGGCAGATCCGGGAAGTCACCCGGGAAGTTCTTGTGGGCGTGGCCCAGCATCAGGGCATCCACCCCCTTCACCTTGGCCAGGTGCCAGGCGGAGTTCTCCATCATGGCCTCGTAGCTGCTGGCGTTGATGCCGGTGTGGGCAACAACGACGACCACGTCGGCGCCCTTGGCGCGCAGCTCGGGCACATAGTGGTTGGCGGTCTCGACCATGTCGGCCACCACCACCTTGCCTTCCAGATGACGCTTGTCCCACTGCAGCACCTGCGGCGGGGTCAGCCCCAGGATGCCGACCTTGATGGTCTGCAACTGGCCCTTGTCATCCTTCACCTTGCGCTCCAGCAGCAGGTAGGGGGTGAACTTGTTGCCACTCCAGTCAATCTGCCCCTTGGCATCGCGCTTGAAGGCGCCCGCCTCGAACACGTTGGCGTTCACATAGGGGAACTTGGCCCCCTGCAGGGTCTTGGTAAGGTAATCCAGCCCGTAGTTGAACTCGTGGTTGCCCAGGTTGCCGGCATCGTAGCCGAGCTCGTTCATCGCCTTGAACACCGGGTGGGCCTGCTTGTCGAGGTAGCCGGCACCGGACTGCTCGAAGATGTAGTCCGCCAGCGGCGTGCCCTGGATCAGATCGCCGTTGTCGAGCAGCAGGTTGTTGGGGTTTTCGGCGCGGGCCGCGCGGATCAGCAGCGCGGTGCGGGAGAGGCCGAACTTGCGGTCCTCCTTGTTCTGGTAGTAGTCGTAGCCCAGCACGTTGGAGTGGATATCGGAGGTCTGGATCAGACGCAGGGCAACCTCACCCGGTTGCGCCTTGCTGTCGTTGTCATTGCTACAGGCAGATAACAGCACGATGGCTGCAATAGCACCCAGCTTCATGGATTTATTCACTGTCTTTTCCCTTTTATTAGAGTGTCGCTTTACCAGCGACGGGAATTTAACAGACGAATATGTCAGCGCATGAAGCCGGGGTGAATTTTTATGAGGTGCGGCACAAAAATAGCCCTATGACGCCAGCAGAGCTCCGCTCGCCAGCTGCAACGCCAGCCCCAGCATGATGAAACCAACAATAGTATCAATAGCTTGCTGAACCCTGCCGCGAGCAAGCCAGGGCGAGAGGGCGGCCGCCCCGAACGCCAGGCTGTAGAACCAGACCAGCGAGGCCAGCATGGCCCCCGCCGCGAAGGCGGGGCGCAGCTCCTCGGCAAACTGGCTGCCGAAGGAGCCGAGCAGCATCAAGGTATCCAGGTAGACGTGGGGGTTGAGCAGGGTCACTCCGAGCGTCATGGCCAGCACGCTCTTGACTCCCATCAGCTGGGGCGAGTCCGCAAGCGCTGCCCCCTGCCCGCGCCAGGCACTGCGCAGGGAACGCACGCCGAACCAGCCGAGGAACAGCACGCCGCCCCAGGTCAGCAGGGCCAGTCCGATCGGGCTGGCCGCCAGCAGGTTGGCGCCGCCAAATACCCCGATCCCGATCAGCACGAGATCGCACAGGCAGCAGAGGGTCGCCGTCAGCAGATGGTGGTTGCGGTGGATGCCTCGGCTCAGCACGAAGGCATTCTGGGCACCGATGGGGATGATCATGGCAAGGCCTAGGGTGAAGCCTTGCAGGGTGGTTGCAAACATGGATGAACCGTCCAGCAGAGTGATTGGACGGCACTATAAGAGGTGGCCAGATGTTTAGAGAAATTCATTAATCTGCTGAGCAATCTGTTTTGCTAATGAAAAGAGGCCGGCACTAACCCCTTCGAGGTAGAATGGGTTAAGCCCGCTTATGGCTGTCAATTGCAGGATCTGACAATTGTTAGCCAGTCACTCTGCCCCGAGAATCATCGGGTTTTATTGCATCAGCTTGGGGAAGTTGGTGACCACGACCTGCTCGAGATTGGGCAGCAAGATGCCACTGCTCACCCCCTTGGCGATGGCCTGGTAGCGATTCATCGACCCCGTTTTACGGGTGACCTGATTGAGGTGGTAGTTCACGGTTCTCTCCGTGATCCCCAGGATGCAGGCGATTTCACTCGACGTTTTCCCTTCACTGGCCCAGAACAGGCATTCGGTCTCCCGGTCAGTCAGGGCCTCCTGAGGGTCATCGTCCCGCAGACTGACCCGCACAATCCGGATCGCCGCCTCGAAGATGTAGTTGGACATCCAGGAGAGGACGGGCGAGGACTCCAGCAGCAGATCGCTCGATGCCCGCTCGGCGGTGATGAACGACAGTATGCCGTTTTCCCCCGCCGCCCCGTGCAACGGAAACGAGATGCCGTTGCGCAGCCCGAACTCCGCCGCCAACCCCATCACGTCCAGACTGCCCTCTTGCAGAAAACGTGCTCGCTCATCCAGCCGGTTCCAGTAAATGGGCAAGGTCTGCTTGCGGGCCAATTGAATGATGGGATCACAGGCCAGCATATGGTTTGCCGTATAGGCCTGCACCCAGGAGTCGGGGCACTGATTGAACAGCACCACCTTGGGTCTTTGCATCGACATGGGAATGATCAGCGCAAACCGGTAGTAGTCGTAACCCATACCGAGCGTGAACCGACCGATCAACTCGGCCAGACGATCCCCGTCCGTTACCGAAGTGAAATGTTCGAGGTACTCAAGCAGTTGGTCTTGTTTCATAGGCTAGCCCCCCTGGCCAGGGCCTCGATTATAGCGCCGAACACTGAAATGGAGACATCTGAATGCTTGTTTTCAAAGGAAAATTAAAAGAACACCCCAGATGGGAGGTAGAAAACGAGCTTTATCGCTTTCGCAATCGCGTCTTCTCCGATCGCCTCGGCTGGGATGTGGAATCTCACCGTGGTCTGGAGCAGGACAGTTTCGATACCCCGGACACCCATTGGGTGCTGATTGAGGACGAAGAAGGCCTGTGTGGCTGCATCCGTCTGCTCAGCTGTGCCCAGGATTACATGCTGCCCAGCATCTTCCCCACCGCCCTCGCCGGCGAAGCCCCGCCGCGCAGCAACGACGTGTGGGAACTGACCCGCCTCGCCATCGATGCCGAACGGGCGCCGCGCCTGGGCAACGGGGTCAGCGAGCTGACCTGCGTCATCTTCCGCGAGGTCTACGCCTTCGCCAGGGCGAAGGGGATCCGTGAGCTGGTCGCCGTGGTCAGCCTGCCGGTGGAGCGCATCTTCCGCCGTCTCGGCCTGCCCATCGAGCGGCTCGGTCACCGCCAGGCGGTGGATCTGGGCGCCGTGCGCGGGGTGGGGATCCGCTTCCATCTGGACGAGCGGTTCGCCCGTGCCGTCGGCCAGCCCCTGCAGGGTGCCTATGACGAAGCCCGCGAGCTGGTCACCGAATAAGGGTGACGCAAAAAAATCCCGGGGTAAGACCCGGGATTAAAAGTTCTCGCTATGGCCCGTTTCCACCCCATGCAAAAACGGACGCAAAAGAGTATCTCCTGAATACCTTTTGACCACCACTGTCACATCTCACAGTGACAAACCCGCTTTGACCCCACAGCCCTTGTCCCGCCTGCGCTGCCGACATTTTCAGTACCCTCCGGTTGTTCTCTCGCCACCACTTGAGTAGCATTCCTTCTCAATCTCCCTACTGATAAGGAATGCTGATGAAGGCGTTGGACTACAAGCTGCTGCTGGCGCTGGATGCGGTGATGCAGGAGCAGAACTTCGAGCGCGCCGCCCAGCGCCTGCACATCACCCAGTCCGCCATCTCCCAGCGCATCAAGCAGCTGGAGCAGCAGTTTGCCGAGCCGCTGATCATTCGCGGCCAGCCGCTGCAGGCCACCCCGCTCGGGCAGAAGCTGCTGGCCCACTACCGCCAGGTACGCCAACTGGAACTGGAGCTGGCCGGCGAGCTCTCTCCCGCCGAGCCCCAGGCGCCGATCCGGGTCAGCATCGCGGTCAATGCCGACAGCCTGGCCACCTGGTTTCTGCCCGCCCTGGCGCCGCTGCTGGAACAGCACCCCATCGAGCTCAACCTGCTGGTGGATGACGAGAGCCGCACCCTGGATCGGGTGCGCGAGGGGCAGGCGTTCGGCGCCGTCAGCCTGCACGGCCAGCCACTGGCTGGCTGCTGCGTCGACGAGCTCGGCGAGATGCGCTATCTGCTGACCGCCAGCCCCGCCTTCGTCGAGCGCCACTTCCCGCAGGGGTTGACCCTGGCGGCGCTGGCCAAGGCGCCGGCGGTGGCCTTCGATCAGCGCGACGACATGCACGTCAGCTACATGGCCCGCCACTTCGGGCTGGAGCCCGGCGGCTACCCCTGTCACACGGTGCGCTCCTCCGAGGCCTTCGTCGCCATGGCCGAGCAGGGGCTGGCCTGCTGCCTCATCCCGGAACTGCAGATCCGTCACCAGCTGGCGGAGGGGTCATTGCTCGATCTCAACCCGGAACAGCACCTGGTCGAGCGACTCTACTGGCACCGCTGGGTGCTGGAACGGGGGCTGCACAAACAGATATCCCAGCGCCTGATCGAGCAGGGTCGCCGGGCGCTGCAACGCCCCTGACAGGGCCATTCACCTTGGCTTTGGAGGGGTAAAAACGTATAGTGCTGGGCGATTAACCACCAGGTCTCCACTCAGGTTCCCCATTTATGTTCCAAGACAATCCGCTGCTGGCCCAGCTCAAGCAACAAATCCGCGAAAACATCCCCAAGAAAGAGGGTGTGATCCGCGCCTCCGATCGGGGCTTCGGCTTTCTGGAGGTCGATGAGAAGACCAGCTATTTCGTACCGCCTCCCTACATGAAGAAGGTGATGCACGGTGACCGGGTGACCGCCCTGATCCGCACCGAGAAAGAGAAGGAAGTGGCCGAGCCGGATGAGCTGCTGGAGCAGTCCGTCACCCGCTTCGTGGCCCGGGTCAAGATGTTCCGCGACCGCCTCAACGTGGTCGCCGACCATCCGCTGATCAAGGACGCCATCAAGGCCCGCGTCAAGAAGGGTCTGGACGAGAAAGAGTTCAAGGAAGGGGACTGGGTGGTCGCCACCCTCAAGCGCCACGCCCTGGTGGACGGCAACTTCTCTGCCGAGATCACCCAGAAGATCGCCGCCCAGGAAGATCACAACGTGCCCTGGTGGGTGGTGCTGGCGCGCCACAACCTGGCCCAGGTCGAGCCGGCGGATCTGCCGGAATGGAAGGTGATCGAAGAGGAAGAGCTGCCCCGCACCGATCTGACCGCGACCCCCTTCTTCACCATCGACGGCGCCAAGACCAAGGACATGGACGATGCCCTGGCCATCCGCAAGCTGGACAACGGCTGGGAACTGCTGGTCGCCATCGCCGACCCGACCGCCTATGTGGCCGAAGGGAGCGAGCTGGACAAGGAGGCCGCCCAACGCGCCTTCACCGTCTACATGCCGGGCCGCAACGTGCCGATGATCCCGCGCACCCTCTCCGACGAACTCTGCTCCCTGAAAGAGGGCGAGGAGCGCAACACCCTGTGCGCCCGCCTGCTGATCGCCGAGGATGGCCTGCTGCTGGAGGAGACCGAGTTCTTCGCCGCCCGCATCTGCTCCCACGCCCGTCTCAACTATGACGACGTCTCCGACTGGGCCGAACACGGCAAAGCGCTGGATATCGACGCTGGCGTGCTGGCCCAGCTGCCGCTAATGAAGGCGATGACGGAAGCGCGCATCAAGTGGCGCACCGAACACGCCCTGGTGTTCCCGGACCGCCCCGACTACGACTTCGAGCTGGGCGAGAACGGCGCTGTGCTGGCCATCCACGTCGAGCCGCGCCGCATCGCCAACCGCATGGTGGAAGAGTCGATGATCGCCGCCAACATCTGTGCCGGCCGCGTGCTGGGCAAGAGCGTCGGCTACGGCATCTTCAACGTCCACACCGGCTTTGATGAGGAGTCCCTCGACGGCGCCATCGACCTGCTAAAAAGCGCCGAGGCCCCGTTCGAGAAGGAAGAGATCGCCAGCCTGTCCGGCTTCTGCGCCCTGCGCCGCTGGATCGACAGCCTGGACACTCGCTGGCTGGACGGCAAGATCCGCCGCTTCCAGAGCTATGCGCTGATGTCCGCCGAGCCGGGCGCCCACTACGGCCTGGGGCTGGATGCCTATGCCACCTGGACCTCACCGATCCGCAAATACGGCGACATGGTCAACCATCGCCTGCTGAAAGCCGTCATCGCCGGCAAGACCCCGGGCGAGCGTCCGAGCCTGGAGCTCACCGAGCACCTGACCGCCTGCCGCCGCCTGCACCGCATGGTGGAGCGCGACATCGGCGACTGGCTCTATGTGCGCTACCTGAAGGCCGATGCGGGTACCGACAAGGTGTTCAACGCCGAGATCATCGACGTGATGCGTGCCGGCCTCAAGCTGCGCCTGCAGGAGAACGGTGCCGTGGTGTTCATGCCCGCCCGCCATATCCTCGACAACAAGGAGCGGCTGGAGTGCAACTGGGACAACGGCCGCGTCTATCTGGACAAGACCGAGGTGGTCTACGAGCTCGGCCAGATCATCGAGGTCAAGCTGACCGAGGCGGTGGAAGAGACCCGCTCCCTCATCGCCAAGCCGGCGGTGGAGCTGGTACCTGGCCCGGCGCCGGTCGCTCCGGTCAGCGAAGCCGAGGCCGCACCGGCTGCGGAAGCTCCCAAGGCCGAATAAGCCAGGTCTCTCCTCCTTGCAAAAGCCCGCACCCTGCGGGCTTTTTTATTGGGTCATGCCGCCCGCCTGGTCAGCAGATCACTTTTTGTACGCTCCGAGCTTGCCAGTGGCTCGTCAGGGGCATAGAGTGAATCCGCAAATGAACGAACGTTCGCTCATGAAAGGTTTTCAGGCAAGAGGCATCCCCATGACCACCCACAACCTGCGGCTGGAGCAGCGGCGCGAGCAGATCATCCTGGCGGCGCTCGGCTGCTTTATCGAGCGGGGCTTCCACCAGACCGGCATGCGCGACATCGCCGCCGCCGCCGGGGTGAGCCTTGGCAACCTCTACAACCACTTCGCCCGCAAGGAGGAGCTGATCGCCCTGATCGCCTCGCTGGAGGCGGCCGAGCTGCAACCCCTGCTGGATAAGCTGGTCCAGGGGCCGGCCCGGGCGGCGCTGGCCCGCTTCGCCGCCGGCTACCTCGCCTGGTCGCTGACCCCGGAGAACCTGCTGCTCGGCACCGAGATCCTGGCCGAGCTGACCCGCCATCCGGAAATGGCAGCCACCTTCGCCAGCAACCAGCGCCAGCTGTGCGATGCCCTGGCGGCGACGGTGCGCCGTGGCCAGCAGGCGGGGGAGCTGGCCGCCCACCTGCTGCCGGATCTCACCGCCCAGCTGCTGCTGGACGCGCTGGAAGGGCAGGCCCTGCGCCACGCCCTGGCCCTGCATCCAGAGCTGGCGCCGGTGGAGCAAAGGTTGCCGTCCCTGCTGGAGCAGCTGTTGGGCCCGGCCCGCTGACCCGCAGATCACCAAAGGAGTCGCTCCCATGACTGCCCCGCACAATCGACTGGAAGGGCTGGATCTGGCCCGCGCCATGGCCCTGCTCGGCATGGTGCTGGTAAATTTTCGCATCGCCATGGGGGTGTTGGCGGGCGGGCCAACCTGGCTCAAGCCCCTGCTGGATGGGCTGGAGGGGCGCTCCGCCGCCAGCTTCGTGGTGCTGGCCGGTATCGGGCTCGGGCTGTCGACCCGCAAGCTGGCGTGGTCGGCGGCCATGACCCACACCGCCAGGCGGGCCCTGTTTCTGCTGATCGCGGGGCTGCTCAACTACCTGGTGTTTCCGGCCGACATCATCCACTACTACGCCATCTACTTTCTGCTGGGGGCCTGCTGTCTCCGGCTTCCCTCCCCCTGGCTGCTGGCCCTGATCCCGCTGCTGGCGGCAAGCTTCGTGGGCCTGCTGTTCCTGCTCGATTACGATCGGGGCTGGCAGTGGCACAGCTTCAGCTATCCCGAGTTCTGGACCCTGGCCGGCTTCATCCGCAATCTGCTGTTCAACGGCTGGCACCCTGTGGTGCCCTGGCTGGGCTTTCTGCTCTACGGCCTCTGGCTGAGCCGCCAATCTCTGGCCAATCAGCTCACCCAGCGCTGGCTGCTGGCCGGCGGGGTGAGTGCCATGGCGCTGGCCAGGGGGCTGTCGCTCTGGTTGTCGACCCTCTTGCCGAATCCAGAGCTGGCGCCGCTGCTGGCTACCCAGCCCATTCCCCCGGCGCCGCTCTACCTGCTGTTCGGCATGGGCGCGGCCAGCACCCTGATCGCCCTCTGCCTCTGGCTGAGCCGTACCCTGCCCGAGGCCCGCTGGTGGCGAGTATGGCTGCCGGTCGGCCGGCAGACCCTGACCCTCTATCTGGCCCACATCATGCTCGGCATGGGGATGCTGGAGGCCATCGGCTGGCTGCAGGGGCAGGATCTGCCCGAGGTGGTGCTGGCCGCCAGCCTCTTCGCCCTGGCGGCCCTGCTGTTTGCCAATCTCTGGAGTCAGCGCTTCGAGCGAGGCCCGCTGGAGTGGCTGATGCGTCGGCTCTGCGGCTGAAGGGCATCATGAAAAACTGAAAGTGAGTTACAAAATAATTGATTCATTGATTACTTTAACGCCGATTAAAGAAATTCATCGTCAATACCATCACTTTTCAGGTAGGGCGGATTGTTACATTTGAATACAAATAATAGAAATGAGAAATAGATCACATTGACAACAGGTTT
>NZ_NEVB01000013.1:0-15971 GCF_002259925.1 Aeromonas sp. A35_P
TGACACAGCCGTTGTCCCATTCTCTTCAGTTATTGTTAAAAATACCGATAGCCGGAAGACGTCTGCCGACGTTGCTCGCCCACAGTGGTAGCAGGGTATCAAATGGACGGGGTATTCAGGCAAGGGACTTTTGCATATACAGCGGGACAATAATGAAACAAACAATGTCAGACCTCTCCATCTTGCAGAGGGTCTATCTTGGCTTTGCCATCCTGGTGGCCGTGATGGCGGCCACCTCGGTACTCACCTTCCGCAGCCAGAGCGAGCTCAATCAGGCGCTGGATCAGGTCACCCGGCAGACCATGCCGCTGGTGATCGCCAGCAGTCAGACCCAGATCTGCCTGCTCAGCGCCAACAAGTGGCTCACCGACGTGCTGACCGAGCAGGATCTCAAGCAGATCCCGGCCGAAGTGGCCGAGTTGCAGCAGGCCAAGGCGCAGGTCGACCAGACCCTCGCCACCCTTGCCCAACAGGCGGCGGAACACCCGGAGCTGCAGAGTGAGCTCGGCGCGCTCAACCAGCTGGTCAAGGAGTACCTGCAGCTGACCGAGACCCTGCCCACCGAACACCAGGCCCTGCTCACCCGGCTCTACAAGGTGAACCAAGCCAAGGGCCAGTTCCAGGTCAGCCTGCCCCAGTTCAAGAAGAACCTGGGGGACATGATGATCACCATCGACGACAGCTTCATCAAGATGCTCTCCGAGACCCTGACCACCAAGCTCTCCGCCATTGAACTCTCCACCATGGATGCCCTCAACCAGAGCATCCCCGCCCCCATCGAGGCGGCGCTCAAGCGCAACAAGATGCAGATCGAGGGCTTCAACAGCACCATCAAGGATCTGCAGGGGGAGCTCAAGGATTTTGACAACAACATGGGCCACTACGTGCACGGCTTCGTGCGCGACACCACCGCCAGCGACGGCGTGCTGGCCCAGTACCTGGCGCTGATGCAGCAGCAGGAGCGGATGCGCGAGCAGAGCAAGCAGGCCGGCAAGCTCATCGTCAACATCCAGAGCAAGCTCGAGCAGATCACCGCCCAGAGCCAGCAGCTGATGAACAACAGCATCCGCGCCTCCGGCAAGGTACAGACCCAGAGCACCCTCACCCAGGGGGTGGCGCTGGTCATCGCCATCACCATCGCCATCCTGGTGGCCTACACCCTCGGCAAGGCCATTCGCCGTCCGCTCAAGGAGCTGCTGCGGGTGCTGACCGAGGTGACCCAGGGCGACATGACCCAGCGCATCGGTTTTCGCAGCAACAACGAATTCGGCCGGCTCGGCAGCCAGGTCAACCTGCTGATCGAGCAGATGGGCGAGGTGCTGAGCCAGCTCTCCCAGGCCTCCAACCAGCTCAACAACGCCGCCCATGACAACCGCCACACCACCGAATCGGTGCGGGCGGATCTGGAGAAACAGCGCCAGGAGACCGCCTCGGTCGCCGCCGCCATGACCCAGATGGAGGCCTCGGTACGCGAGGTGGCCCAGGCCGCCAACCAGACCCTGGAGCGGGTAATGGACGTGGAGAAAGCCTCAGAGACCGGCCGCAAGGTGATGGCCGGCAACATCACCACCACCCACCAGCTGGCGGGCAAGCTGCAGCAGACCGGCAAAGTGATTGGCGACGTGAGTGCCATGAGCGGACAGATCGGCAACATCCTCGACGTCATTCGCGGCATCGCCGAGCAGACCAACCTGCTGGCCCTCAATGCCGCCATCGAAGCGGCCCGGGCCGGCGAGCAGGGTCGCGGCTTTGCGGTGGTGGCCGACGAGGTGCGCAGCCTGGCCGGGCGCACTGCCCAGTCCACCAGCGAGATCCAGACCATGATCGAAAACCTGCAGCAGGGGGTCGCCAAGGCGGTCACCGTGATGCAGGAGTGCTCCCGCGAGATGGACAGCTGCATGGATCAGAGCTCCCACGCCAACAACGCCATGGAGGAGGTGCAGGGCATAGTGGTGCTCATTAGCGACATGTCGAGCCAGATCGCCTCCGCCGCCGAGCAGCAGCAGGCCACCAGCGCCGACATCGCCAACAACCTCAACCGCATCTCCGACATCTCGGATCTCAACTATCAGGGGATCGAGCGGGTGGCCGAAACCAGCCAGCAGCTCGACTCGCTGGCCGAGCAGCAGGAGAGCCTGGTCAAGCGCTTCCGGCTCAGCGCCTGACGCCCACGCCAGCCCCAGCAACGACAAGGCCCCGCAGATGCGGGGCCTTGTTTTTTTACTGGCAAGCGGCGCGGGATCAGGCGTAGGCGATGGCACCCTTGCCTACCCCTTCATAGGCCACGATCTTGACGAACTTGTCGCCCACGCTCTTCTTCACCTCGCGTGCGATGTAGTGGGCCAGCAGCTCGATGGTGGTGTCGGTGTCGATCATCTCCACCTCAGCCGCCGGCATGGCCAGCTGGAACAGTCCTTGCGGCGCCACATACTTGAAGCCGACGTAGTGTTCGCCAGCCTCTTGCAGGATGGCTTTGGCCTGCTCGCTCAACGCAAGATCGCCGAGGGCCACCCGCTCCTCGTCGGTCCCAAGATAGATGTCGGCCCAGCGCTCGGCCCAGTTCAGCTCAAGCTCCTGGTCACGCTCGCCGTCCACGTGGATCTCGATGGGAGAGCGGTGGCCGTGGGCGATGCGCTGGCAGTTGCCGTCGTGCTTCTTGAGGCCGTGGCTGTAGTGATAGAAGGCGCCGTCGATGGCCTCCTGGCGCAGGGTCAGCGACAAGTCCTTGATGTTGCCCGGCAGCCGCTTGGCCAGCACCGCCAGCAGATAACGGGTGACGGACTCCTTGTCCACCTGCGGCGCCGGAATGAAGGCGAAGCCCTGGCTCGGGCAGCGCAGGTGGATGGAGCGACCGGGCCTCAGCAGATCGACGGTGCTCTCGTCACCGTCCAGCTGGGCCACCTGCACCAGGGGGCTCTCGGTCGGCACCAGCAGCTTGTGATCCACCTCGTCGTCGATGATCGACTTGATCAGTTTCTTGACCCGGCCGAAGTCCAGCAACATGCTCATCTCGTTGAGCTCGCCGCTCATTTCGATGTCCACCAGCCAGCTCTCCCCCACCATACCGCGGCGTTCGCACAGGTAGCTGGAGTCGATCACGGTCAAATCTTTTACAAATAACTTCATCAGTCAGGCCTTGCTACAGAGAAAGGGCGGTTTGCGCTATTATGACCCGCGATTATCGGCAAAGGAACTGGAACCCCCCATGAACAAATTGCTTATCAAGAATGCCACCCTGGTCAACGAAGGCCGCATCTATGCCTCCGACGTGCTGATCGAGGGGGAACGGATTGCCCGCATCGCCCCGGATATCAGTGCCCCCGATGCAGTGGTGATCGATGCCGCGGGCCGTCACCTCATCCCAGGAATGATCGATGATCAGGTCCATTTCCGGGAGCCGGGGCTGACCCACAAGGGGACCATCGCCAGTGAATCCCGGGCCGCCGTGGCCGGTGGCACCACCAGCTTCATGGAAATGCCCAACGTCAATCCCCAGACCACCACCCTCGATGCCCTCGAAGCCAAATACCAGATAGCCGCCAACTCCTCCGCTGCCAACTACAGCTTCTACCTCGGCGCCACCAACGACAACCTAGAAGAGATCAAGAAGCTCGATCCGAAACAGTCCTGCGGCATCAAGATCTTCATGGGTGCCTCTACCGGCAACATGCTGGTGGACAATCAGGAGACCCTGGCCGCCATCTTCCGCGAGAGCCCGGTGATGATCGTCACCCACTGCGAGGACACCCCAACCATCAAGGTGCTGGAAGACGAAGCCCGCGCCAAGTGGGGCGAAGATGTGCCGATGCGCGAGCACGGCCGCATCCGTAGCGCCGACGCCTGCTACAAATCCTCCAGCCTGGCGGTCTCCCTGGCCAAGCAGTACGGCGCCAAGCTGCACGTGCTGCACCTGACCACGGCGAAAGAGCTGTCGCTCTTCACCGCCACCCCGGATCTGAAGGATCTCAAGGACAAGAACATCACCGCCGAGGTGTGCGTTCACCATCTGTTCTTCAACGAGGCGGACTACGATACCCTAGGCAGCCAGATCAAGTGCAACCCGGCGGTGAAGAGCGCCGCCGACCAGCACGCCCTGCTGGATGCGGTACGCAATGACGTGCTCGACATCATCGCCACCGACCACGCCCCCCACACCTGGGAAGAGAAGCAGAACAGCTACTTCAAGGCGCCGTCCGGCGTGCCGCTGGTGCAGCACTCCCTGCTGGCCCTGCTGGAGCTCTATCACAACGGGGTATTCTCGCTGGAGACCATCGTCAAGAAAACCTCCCACGCGGTAGCCGAGCGCTTCCAGGTGCAGGATCGCGGCTACATTCGCGAGGGTTACTTCGCCGACCTGGTGCTGCTGGATCTGGGCAAGCCCTACGTGGTCAACGACAGCAACCTGCTCTACCTGTGCGGCTGGTCGCCCTTCAACGGCTATCGTTTCCACAGCACGGTGGAGATGACCCTGGTCAACGGCCAGATCGCCTGGCAAAACGGCCAGGTCACCAACGAGGTGCTGGGCAAGCGGCTCACCTTCAACCGCTGATCCCTCCCAATCGGTGCCACCGTCACCATCGCACCATCACAGGCCGCCCACCCGGGCGGCCTGCTTGTTTTAAGCGGTTATCAACCCCGTAATGAGCGGATTTTTGGCAAGTGGCGGCACTTTGAGCGCCGATTGTTCGCAAAGCAGGCGAACGCACCGCCGCCGCGGTTTCCTTGTTGACAGGTCGGGTCCATCTCCATAAACTCAGCCCCCGTCAGCTCAGACTGACTTCGTCGGCGTGTAGCGCAGCCAGGTAGCGCACTGTCATGGGGTGTCAGGGGTCGGAGGTTCAAATCCTCTCACGCCGACCATCATTCCCCGAGAAAGGCCTTGTCAAACGACAAGGCCTTTTTTCTTTCAGGCGCGCCACCGCAGGAAACGACCAACCGTTTGTGCCCCCCATGGCTTTGTGCTGTAGTGAAGCCCTCTGCTGCCACCCGGTGATCGAGATGCCCTCTCCCCGTCCCTCTGTTCCCGCCCTGCTGCTGATCTGCCTCTGCACTGCCCTGCTGGTTGGCTGTGCCACCCCTTATCACAGCGAACCCTCGTTCTGGAATGGCCAGACCGGCTTCTCCCAGACCCGGCTCGGGCCGGACAAGTGGCAGCTGGAGTTTGTCGGCAACGATCTGGTGAGCCGGGAAACCGCCCGCAAGTATGTGCTGAAACGGGCGGGCGAAATGGCGCAAGCCGAAGGTTATCAGTGGCTTGAGGTCAACGAGTTGACCCTGCAACGAGATGCGGTCAGAGTGACCCCGAGCCGCCCCATGTTCGGGTTCGATGACGACGAACCGGACCCCTTTCTGGACCTGCGCACCGTGGAACACCGCATCTCGGCACTGCTGGTCTTCACCCTCGCCCATCACGCCAGGAACGACCGCAGCATGAAAGCCGATTATCTCGCGAAAATTAAAATAAACAGCGATTAATACAGGCAAATTGCAAGATCTATATCACATACACCTAATCGCAACATAAAATTCTGCTACAAGGCGCTGGATTTACCCCCCCGGATTAGGCATGCTGCAAGCACACCGGCTGTCAGGAATCTACGGCTCGGATCACAAAAACGGACTGAAGTGGCGCCCTTGCCACTTGAAATGCTTTGCACTCATCAAAACTGGGACCCACCCCATGAAAATGAACAAATTGACGGCTGCCATCCTCATCGCAATGCTGGTTGGCATCCTTACCGGTCAGGGCTATCGCATGTTTGCTCCTGACCAGGCCGCCGGCTTTGCCGACGACATTACCCTGCTGACCGACATCTTCCTGCGCCTGATCAAGATGATCATCGCCCCTCTGGTATTCACCACCCTGGTGGTCGGCATTGCCAAGATGGGCGACACCCGCACCGTGGGTCGCATCGGCGTCAAGACCCTGGGCTGGTTCATGCTCGCCTCCCTGCTGTCGCTGACGCTGGGGTTGATCATGGTCCACCTGATGCAGCCAGGGGTGGGGCTCTCCCTCTCCCTGCCCGATGACACTGCCAGCTCCGGCGTGGTCGCCGGCGCCATCTCCCTCAAGGACTTCGTCACCCACGCCATCCCGAAAAGCGTGGTCGAGGCGATGGCCACCAACGAGATCCTGCAGATCGTGGTGTTCTCCCTCTTCTTCGGACTGGCTGCCGCCGCCCTGGGGGATGCCGCCAAGCCGGTGGTGAAGCTGATGGCCAGCGGCGCCGAGATCATGCTCAAAGTGACCGGCTACGTGATGAACTTCGCCCCGTTTGCGGTGTTTGGCGCCATCGCCGCCATGGTCGCCAAAGAAGGGCTCGGCATCCTGGCCACCTACGGCACCTTCATGGCCCAGTTCTACCTGGCACTGGGTTGCCTCTGGCTGCTGCTGATCGCCATGGGCAGCCTGTTCATCCGCCGCCGCATCCTGACCCTGCTGGCCCTGATCCGCGAGCCCATCCTGCTGGCCTTCTCCACCGCCAGCTCCGAGGCCGCCTATCCGAAAACCCTGGATCGGCTGGAGAAGTTCGGTTGTGACAAGCGCATCGCCAGCTTCGTGCTGCCCATGGGCTACTCCTTCAACCTGGACGGCTCCATGATGTACTGCACCTTCGCGGTGATGTTCATCGCCCAGGCCTACGGCATCGAGCTATCCATGGCCCAGCAGATCACCATGCTGCTGCTGCTGATGGTCACCTCCAAGGGAATGGCCGGCGTACCGCGCGCCTCCCTGGTGGTCATTGCCGCCACCCTCAACCAGTTCCAGATCCCGGAGGCGGGCATCCTGCTGCTACTCGGCATCGACCACTTCCTCGACATGGGCCGCTCCGCCACCAACGTGCTGGGCAATGCCATCGCCGCCAGCGTGGTGGCCAAGAGCGAAGACAGCCTGGGAGAAACCGCGCCGCTCGGCGAGGTGGATACCGCCAAGGCGTGATCCTCACCCTCCCATCAAAACGGCCCGCATCTGCGGGCCGTTTTCTTGTGCCTCATGGCAACAGTGCGGTTCCTAGCACCAGCGCCGCACCCGCTGGCAGTAATTCGCATAGGCCTCACCAAAGCGCCCCTGCAGCGCCCGCTCCTCCGGCACTATCTGCCAGCGGCTGAGCCAGCCCCACAGCAGCAGCGGACCGAGCCACACCAGCAGCCCACCCAGATAACAGGCCAACGCCATGGTCCAGCAGAGCAACCCCAGGTACATGGGATTGCGGCTGACACGAAAGATCCCCCCGGTCACCAGTGTACTGGCCTGCTCAGGGCGCAGCGGCGTGACCGTGGTGCCCTGGCGGCGAAAGCGCAGCACGCCCCCCAGGCCAAACACAGTGCCCAGCATGGCCAGCAACAGGGCCGGCAGCGGCCAGCCACCGTTCACGTCACCCGATCCCCATCCCAGCATGGCTGCCACGATCAGGCCAAACAGCAGCAGCGGTGGTACCCGACACTCAAGACTCATCATCTATTGGCTCCCGGAAGGTGCCACGATCGGCACCTTGCGTTACACTCCCCGGCGGGAAAGCGCCGTGGAAAATTGACAAAGTTCATAATGATAACAATGCCTTGGCTACACTTTATCCCATCTGCATGAAAACGGTCAGCCGCTGACCGTCATGCGCCTCAACCCAAACAATAAAAAAGGAACCACCCCATGCACAAGAAGACACTGCTGGCCACCCTGATCCTGGGCCTGCTGGCCGGTCAGGCCGTCGCAGCCCCCTATCTGCCGCTCGCCAGCGATCATCGCAACGGCGAAGTGCAGACCGCCAGCAATGCCTGGCTGGAGGTTGATCTCGGCGCCTTCGAGCACAACATCCAGACCCTCAAGGATCGCCTCGGCGACAAGGGACCCAAGATCTGCGCCATCATGAAGGCGGACGCCTACGGCCACGGCATCGACCTGCTGGTCCCCTCGGTGGTCAAGGCGGGCATTCCCTGCATCGGTATCGCCAGCAATGAAGAGGCCCGCGTGGCCCGCGAGAAGGGCTTCACCGGCCGCCTGATGCGGGTGCGTGCCGCTACCCCGGCCGAAGTGGAACAGGCCCTGCCCTACAAGATGGAAGAGCTCATCGGCAGCCTGGTGAGTGCCCAGGGCATCGCCGACATCGCCCAGCGCCACCACACCAATATCCCGGTGCATATCGCGCTGAACTCCGCCGGCATGAGCCGCAACGGCATCGATCTGCGTCTGGCTGACGCCAAGGAAGACGCGCTGGCCATGCTCAAGCTCAAGGGGATCACCCCGGTCGGCATCATGACCCACTTCCCGGTGGAGGAAAAAGAGGACGTCAAGATGGGTCTGGCCCAGTTCAAGCTGGACTCCCAGTGGCTGCTGGAAGCGGGCAAGCTGGATCGCAGCAAGATCACCATCCACGCCGCCAACTCCTTCGCCACCCTGGAAGTGCCGGACGCCTACTTCGACATGGTGCGCCCGGGCGGCCTGCTGTACGGTGACTCCATCCCCTCCTACACCGAGTACAAACGGGTGATGGCGTTCAAGACCCAGGTCGCCTCCGTCAACCACTACCCGGCCGGCAACAGCGTCGGTTATGACCGCACCTTCACCCTCAAGCGCGACTCCTGGCTCGCCAACCTGCCGTTGGGCTACTCCGACGGCTATCGCCGGGCGCTGAGCAACAAGGCCTATGTGCTGATCCAGGGCCAGAAGGTACCGGTGGTGGGCAAGACCTCCATGAACACCATCATGGTGGACGTGACTGACCTCAAGGGGGTCAAACCCGGTGACGAGGTGGTGCTGTTTGGCCGCCAGGGTGACGCCGAGGTGAAACAGGCCGATCTCGAGGAGTACAACGGCGCCCTCTTGGCGGACATGTACACCATCTGGGGCTACACCAACCCCAAGAAGATCAAGCGCTAAGCCACTCTTTGCCATAAAAAAGGGCTCCCGCGGGAGCCCTTTTGCTTGTTTGCCAATTATACCGTTTTCTTGCGGGTCACCCAGAGGCTCAGCCCCATGGAGGCCAGCAGGATCAATGCTACAACCCCGAGCGCGATGCCAGTCGGGATCTTGAACACATCCAGCAGCAGCATCTTGACCCCGATAAACATCAGGATCAGTGCCAGACCGTATTTCAGCAGGGCGAAGCGCTCGGCCACCCCGGCCAGCAGGAAGTACATGGCACGCAGACCCATGATGGCGAAGATGTTGGAGGTCAGCACGATGAAGGGATCCGTGGTCACCGCGAAGATGGCCGGAATGCTGTCCACCGCGAAGATGAGATCGCTCACCTCCACCAGCACCAGAATGAGCAGCAGCGGCGTGGCGTAACGTACCCCATCGCGCCAGACGAAAAAATTCCCCCCCTCCAGGGTCTCCGTCACCTTGAAGCGACGCCGCATCCAGCCCAGCAGCGGGTTGTTGGCCAGATCAGGCTCCTTGTCGGCCGCCCACAGCATCTTGATCCCGGTCAGCAGCAGGAAGGCGCCGAACAGATAGAGGATCCAGTGGAACTGCTCGATGAGCCAGCTGCCGGCGAACACCATGCCGGCCCGCATCACGATGGCACCCAGTACCCCGTACAGCAGCACCCGGCGCTGCAGCTCGGCCGGAATGGCAAAGTAGCCGAACAGCATCAACCAGACGAAGACGTTGTCCACCGCCAGCGCCTTCTCGATGAGGTAGCCGGTGAGGAACTCCAGCCCCTTCTGGTTGGCAATTTCACGGCCTGCGCTGTGATCCAGCCAGAGCCAGATGGCCAGGTTGAAGAGGAGCGCCACGCTGATCCAGATGAGGGACCAGATGCCTGCCTCTTTGAGCGACACCTTGTGTGCCTTGCCGCCGCCGACAAAGCGGATATCAATCCACAGCAGGACCAGCACTATGCTGAAGAAACCAGCCCACATCCACCATTCACCCATTTTTCACTTCTCCCAAAAACGACAAAACCCACGGCCGGGAGGCAGTGGGTTCGCGTCTGGAGCAGATACACCTTGCCTCTCGGTAAGGTCTCACTTACAGCCGATTTTCATCGACTGCCCGGCTGCCGGGTGCACTGCAGGATATGGGTGCACCGTAATGACGACAAACCGGCGAGAAGTTACTCCCCTTGTGCGGCGGATAGTAACAGCGGCAAAAGGGAACGCCAAGGGGCATCTTCATCTTCCCCGCAAAAAAATGGGGCGCCACCTGGGCACCCCGTTTTTTCGTTGCGACTCATCCATCAGAGCGGATCGGCCTTGAGGCAGGAGACCGCATGATCGAAGTTGCCCTCGAGCTGGGGCCGGGTCTTGGCGCACTCCGGGCCGGCCACCGGGCAGCGGGTACGAAACACGCAGCCTGAGGGCGGATTCATCGGCGATGGCAGCTCCCCTTCCAGGATCTGGATGGTCTTGCTGCGCTCCAGATCCGGATCTGGAATGGGCACCGCCGACATCAGCGCCTTGGTATAGGGGTGCAAGGGGTTGGCGAAGATCTCCTTGCCGGTCCCCAGCTCCACCGCATTGCCCAGATACATCACCAGCACCCGATCCGAGATGTGCTTGACCACCGACAGGTCGTGGGCGATGAAGATGAGCGACAGCCCCATCTCCTTCTGGATGGACTTGAGCAGGTTCACCACCTGGGCCTGGATCGACACATCCAGCGCCGAGACCGGCTCGTCACAGATGATCATCTTGGGCTCCAGGATCAGCGCCCGGGCGATGCCGATGCGCTGACACTGACCGCCGGAGAACTCGTGGGGGTAGCGGTTGACCAGGTTGGGCAAGAGCCCCACCTTGCTCATCATGGCGCGCACCTTCTCCTTTACCTCCTCCTTCGGCAGGGTCGGGTAGAAGGTGATGAGGGGCTCGGCGATGATATCGCCTATGGTCATGCGCGGGTTGAGGGAGGCCAGCGGATCTTGGAAGATCATCTGGATCTCCTTGCGTTTCTCCCGCAGCGCCTTCTGGTCGAGCTTGGTCAGATCGTTGCCGAGCCACACCACCTTGCCATCGGTAGCCGGCACCAGGCCGATCAGCGCCCGGGCAAAGGTGGATTTGCCGCAACCGGACTCCCCCACCACGCCGAGGGTCTCCCCTTCATACAGGCGCAGGGTCACCCCGTCCACCGCTTTCAGGGCGGAGGGTTTGGCCCAGGGCCAGGCCTTGTCACTCTTGATGCTGAAGTGGACCTTGAGGTCGGACACTTCCAGCAGCAGTTTCTTGTCAGTCCCCATTTAGTTCACTCCCTTGATGATGGCATCCGATACCCAGTGGCAAGCCCGCTCCCGGCCGTCATTGAACGGCGTCAGAACTGGGGATTGCCGGCCGCAAATCTCGCTCACCCGGTGGCAGCGCTCCTGGAAGGGGCAGCCGGTGGGCAGACGCAGCAGGTTGGGCGGATTGCCCGGGATGGTGGGCAGCACTTCCCCTTCGGTATCGAGGCGGGGAATGGCGCGCAGCAAGCCTTCGGTATAGGGGTGGCTCGGGCGATAGAAGATGTCGTTGACCCGGCCGTACTCCATGGTACGGCCGGCGTACATCACCAGCACCTTGTCGCAAATGCCGGCCACCACGCCCAGGTCATGGGTGATCATGATGATAGCGGTGTTGAACTCGCGCTTGAGCTCGTTCATCAGGGTCATGATCTGGGCCTGTACCGTCACGTCCAGCGCCGTGGTCGGCTCGTCGGCGATGAGCAGTTGCGGCCGGCACAACAGCGCCATGGCGATCATCACCCGCTGGCGCATGCCGCCGGAGAACTCGTGCGGGTACATCCCCATCCGCTTGCGCGCCTCGGGGATCTTCACCGCATCCAGCATGCGCACCGACTCCTCGAACGCCTCGGCCTTGCTGACCCCCTTGTGCAGCATCAGCACTTCCATCAGCTGATCCTTCACCTTCATGTAGGGGTTGAGCGAGGTCATGGGGTCCTGGAAGATCATGGCGATCTTCTCGGAGCGGATCTTGTTGAGCTTGTGCTCCGGCAGATTGAGGATCTCGTCGCCCTGAAACTTGGCAGACCCTGTGATGATGCCGTTCTTGGCCAGCAGCCCCATGATGGCGAACGCGGTCTGGGACTTGCCCGAACCGGATTCCCCGACGATGCCCAGGGTCTCGCCGGCAGAGAGAGAGAAGTTGAGGTCGTTGACCGCCACCACATTGCCGTCCGGGGTCTTGAACTCGACCCGCAGATCTTTTACATCCAGTAACTTCATAAAAACTCCTTATCGATCTTTCGTGACGTTTTCCTGTCGATCCGATGCGCTGTCCGCCCGATTGAGCCGCACTGTGCGGCCCTTCGGCGCGTTGTTCCAACGCTCTTTCGCCGCTTTCTCAGCGATCCTTCGGATCGAGGGCGTCACGCAGACCATCCCCGAGGAAGTTGAAGCAAAACAGGGTCACCACCATGAAACCGGCGGGGAACAGGAGTTGCCAGATGGCCACTTCCATCGACTTGGAGCCTTCATCCAGCAGGGCGCCCCAGCTGGTCATGGGCTCTTGCACCCCCAGCCCCAGGAAGCTCAGGAAGGATTCGAACATGATCATGCCCGGCACCAGCAGGGTGGCGTAGACCGCCACTATCCCCAGCACGTTGGGCACGATATGACGGGTGATGATCTTCCACTTGGAGACGCCACAGACATGGGCCGCCTCGATGAACTCCTTGCTCTTGAGGCTCAGGGTCTGGCCGCGGACGATCCGCGCCATGTCGAGCCAGCTCACCGCACCAATGGCGATGAAGATGAGCGCCAGGTTGCGGCCGAAGAAGGTCACCAGCATGATCACGAAGAACATGAAGGGGAAGGCGTTGAGGATCTCAAGGACCCGCATCATCAGGCTGTCGACCCGACCGCCGATGAAACCGGATGCCGCGCCATACAGGGTGCCGATGATGACGGCCACCATGGCCCCCATGATGCCGACCATCAGCGAGATGCGCCCGCCAAGCAGGGTGCGCACGAACAGATCGCGCCCAAGGCTGTCGGTGCCGAACCAGTGGCCGGTTTCCATGTCCGGAGCCGCCTGCATGGCGCCCCAGTCAGGATCGTCAAAGGTGTACTGGGACAGATGGGGCCCCACGATCACCGCCAAGCCGATGATGGAGAGAATGATCAGGCTGGTCAGGGCCGCCTTGTTGCGCAGGAAACGGCGACGGGCATCCTTCCACAGGGAGCGTCCTTCCACCACTTCCACTTTCTGGGCGAACGCCTCGACGGCTTCGCGTTTTTCAGTTGTGACAACCATGATGTACTCCCGGCTTAGTAACGGATCTTGGGATCGATAAAGGCATACAAAATATCGACCACGGCGTTAAAGGTGATGGTGAGGGCACCGACCAGAATGGTCAGACCGAGCACCATGGAGTAATCACGGTTGAGGGCACCGTTGACGAACAGCTGGCCAATCCCCGGCAGGCCGAAGATGGTCTCGATCACCACGGAACCCGTGATGATGCCGACGAAGGCCGGGCCCAGGTAGGAGACCACCGGCAGCATGGCCGGGCGCAGCGCGTGTTTCAGGATGATGTGGCGCAGCGGCAGTCCCTTGGCGCGGGCGGTACGGATGAAGTTGGAGTTCATGGTCTCGATCATGCTGCCCCGCATGATCCGCGAGATGGCGGAGATGTAATACATCATCATGCCGAACACCGGCAGCACCATGAACTGCACGCCACCACCCTGCCAGCCACCGGCCGGGAACCAGCCCAGATGAATACTGAAGAACAGCACCAGCAGGGGCGCCAGCACAAAGCCCGGGATCACCACCCCGGCCATGGCCGACGACATCAACAGGTAGTCGATGACGGTATTCTGTTTGAGGGCGGCAATGGTGCCGAAGGTGACCCCCAGCGTCACCGCAAACAGAAAGGCGAAGGAACCTATCTTGGCGGAAACCGGCAGTGCCTGGCTCACCAGATCATTGACGGTGAAGTCCTTGTACTTGAAGGAAGGACCGAGATCCCCCTGCACCAGGTTGCCCAGATAGGTGAGATATTGCACCCCGATCGGCTTGTCGAGGCCATATTTGGCTTCGATATTGGCCATCACTTCGGGTGGCAGGGTGCGTTCGCTGCTGAAGGGGTTACCCGGCGCGAAACGCATCATGAAGAAGGAGACGGTGATCAAGACCAGCAGAGTCGGGATCGCTTCCAGTAGACGTTTAAAAATGAATTTCAACATAGACAATTCCTGTCCTGTACTGCTTCCAAAGGGTCGCGGTTGTAATAAAGGCCCGCCGTCTGGCGGGCCCTGCTTGTTATGCGACTTGTAACGAAAATCAGTGGGCGATGATGTACATGTCTTTGCTGTACAGGTTGTCCAGCGGGTTGGCCGGATAGCCGCCCACATAGGGCTTGACCATACGGGAAGTCACGTACTGATAGATGGGGGCGATCGGCATATCCTTGGCCAGGATCTCTTCAGCCTGGACGTAGAGCTTGTTGCGCGCCTCGGCATCCACCTGGTTGCGCGACTCGTTCATCAACTTGTCGAACGCCAAGTTGGAGTATTTGCCGTCGTTGTTGCCGTGGGTGGTCTGCATCAGATCCAGCATGGACGAAGCTTCGTTGTAGTCGGCGATCCAGCCGGCACGGCCCACGTCAAACTGACCCTGTTTCTTGGTCTCCAGGTAGGTTTTCCACTCCTGGTTGACCAGGCTCACCTGCACGCCCAGCTTCTTCCACATGGAGGCCACGGCGACCGCCACCTTCTTGTGGTTGTCGTCGGTGTTGTAGAGCAGCTCGAACTTGAGCGGCTTGCCCGGACCAAAACCGGCTTCGGTCAGCAGCTCTTTCGCCTTGGCATCGCGCTCTGCCTGGGTCAACTTGGACCAGGCCGGCGCCACCGGCTTGAAGCCATCCACAAAATCAGGGACCAGGGTGTAGCCCGGGGTTTCCCCCTTGCCCATCACCTTGTCGGCGATCACGTTGCGGTCGATGGCATAGGAGAGCGCGGTACGCACCCGCACGTCATCAAACGGCTTCTTCTTGAAGTTGTACTGGTAGTAGTAGGTACCGACGTAGCCGCTCACCTTCACCTCGTTCGGCAGCTCCTTCTTCATCTGCTTGAAGCGCTCGATGGGCATGTTGTAGGTGAGATCCACTTCGCCAGCCAGGTAACGGTTCAGCTCGGCGTTGGTGGACTGGATCGGCAGATAGGTCACCTTGTTGATGACAGTCTTGGCGTCGTTCCAGTAGTTTTTGTTGCGCTCGACGTCAACGCGCTCGTTGACCACCCAATCCTTCAGCACATAGGCACCGTTGGATACCATGTTGCCGGGCTGGGTCCACTTGTCACCGAACTTCTCGACCACCTTCTTCGGCACCGGGTAGGTAGTGGTGTGGGAGAGCATGCTGACGAAGTAAGGCACCGCCTTCTCCAGCTGTACCTCGAAGGTGTAGTCGTCCACCGCCTTCACGCCCAGCGTATCTGACGGCTTCTTGCCCGCGATGATGTCGGAGGCGTTGACGATGGTCGGGATCTCCAGATACCAGGAGTAGGGAGAGGCGGTTTTCGGATCGACGGCCCGTTTGAAGGCATATTCGAAGTCGTGGGCAGTGACCGGATCCCCGTTGGACCACTTGGCGTTTTTGCGCAGGTGGAAGACGAAGTGTTTGTTGTCCTTGGTTTCCCAGGACTCGGCCATGGCGGGGAGCACTTCACCCTTGGGGCCGGAGGAGACGAGACCTTCGAACAGGTCACGCAGAATATTGGATTCAACCGTTCCTTCGGTTTTGTGCGGGTCGAGAGTGGCGGGCTCGGAGCCGTTGCCTTTCACCAGCTGCTGAACCTCAGCCAGCTTGGTACCTGCGGGCACATCGGCGGCTTGTGCCGCGTTGACACCGCCAAACAGAGCTGCCACCAATAGGGTATTAATCATTGTTTTTTTATGAGTCATTTCCATACTCCACAAGAACATTCCATGCATTTTTCCATCGACGAGATAAGTACCCCGCTGCCAGCATAATTCCCTGACATTTCTGATAATGCAATAGATATCGTCAGGCAGGACTGGACTTCATGGTCAAAAAA
>NZ_NEVB01000014.1:0-15415 GCF_002259925.1 Aeromonas sp. A35_P
ATATAAAACTCAGGTCATTATGGGCGGGAATAAAGCAAGCTAGATTGTTTTGCAATTGTTAAACATTAGCTTTTTTTGTTCCCTATTATTGCCTTGTTGTTAATGTGGTGGCAGTCGAATCCGGTCGTCAGTGCAAAACTGGAACATGACCGATAATTCGGGGACTTCCAACGGAAGCTTTGTCTTAAAACTTAAAATAGCCGTGCCAATAATCGGTGAGGAAACATCATGATTGCTGAGCATGTGGTAGACCTATCGCGGTTCCAATTCGCTGCGACGGCCCTTTATCACTTCCTGTTTGTGCCCCTGACGCTCGGAATGGCCTTCATTCTGGCGATCATGGAGTCTGTCTATGTGATGACCAACAACCCTGTCTACCGGGACATGACCAAGTTCTGGGGCAAGTTGTTCGGTATCAACTTTGCCCTCGGGGTCACCACAGGGCTGACTATGGAGTTCCAGTTTGGTACCAACTGGGCCTACTACTCCCACTATGTCGGCGATATCTTCGGGGCCCCGCTGGCCATCGAAGGTCTGATGGCCTTCTTCCTGGAGTCAACCTTCGTCGGTATGTTTTTCTTCGGCTGGGATCGGCTCTCCAAGCGTCAGCACCTGGCTGCGACCTGGTTGATGGCGCTGGGTACAAACCTCTCCGCGCTCTGGATCCTGGTCGCCAACGGCTGGATGCAGAACCCGGTCGGTGCCGAGTTCAACTTCGAAACCATGCGCATGGAGATGGTGAGCTTCGCCGATCTGGTGTTCAACCCGGTTGCCCAGGTGAAGTTCGTCCACACTGTGGCGGCAGGCTATACCACAGGCGCCATGTTCGTACTGGGTATCTCCTCCTACTACCTGCTCAAGCATCGTGACGTGGCCTTCGCCCGTCGCTCCTTCGCCATCGCGGCCGCATTCGGCATGGCGTCCATCCTCTCCGTGCTGATCCTCGGTGACGAGTCCGGCTACGAGACGGGTGAAGTGCAGAAGGTGAAACTGGCGGCCATCGAGGCCGAGTGGAACACCGAGCCTGCGCCTGCCTCCTTTACCCTGTTCGGCATCCCGAACCAGGAAGAGATGCGCACCGACTACGCCATCAAGATCCCTTATGCCCTTGGCATCATCGCCACCCGTTCGCTGGACGGCCAGGTGACCGGTCTCAAGGATCTGAAGAGCGAGCACGAGCTGCGTGTGCGCAACGGCATGAACGCCTACGAGCTGCTGACCAAGCTGCAGTCCGGCGACAAGTCTGACGATACCCGCGCCCGCTTCGACGAAGTGAAGCAGGACCTTGGTTACGGTCTGCTGCTCAAGCGTTATACCTCCAACGTGACCGATGCCACCGACGAGCAGATCAAGGCCGCCGTGGATGACTCCATCCCGCAAGTGCTGCCGCTGTTCTTCGCCTTCCGCATCATGGTTGCCTGCGGCATGCTGATGTTGGTGCTGATTGGCCTGGCCTTCTATGACAGTACCCGTCACAAGATCGGCGAGCGCAAGTGGCTGCTCAAGGCGCTGCTGTACGGCATCCCGCTGCCCTGGATCGCCATCGAGTGTGGCTGGTTCGTCGCGGAATACGGTCGTCAGCCCTGGACCATCGCCGAAGTGTTGCCGACCTCGGTCTCGGCCTCCAACGTGCCGGCCTCCGAGATCTGGTTCTCCCTTATCGGGATCTGCCTGTTCTACACCGTACTGCTGATCATCGAGATGTACCTGATGTTCAAGTACGCGCGTCTGGGCCCAAGCAGCCTGAAGACCGGCAAGTACCACTTCGAACAGAGCAAGGCATAAGGAGAGCAACCCATGTTTGATTACGAAATGTTGCGCCTGGTCTGGTGGGTGCTGGTCGGCGTCCTGCTGATTGGCTTCGCCATCACCGACGGCTTCGATATGGGGGTGGGCGCACTGCTCCCCTTCGTCGGCAAGAAAGATGTTGAGCGTCGGGTGATGCTCAACACCATGGGCCCGCACTGGGAAGGGAACCAGGTCTGGCTGGTGACCGCCGGTGGTGCCCTGTTTGCAGCCTGGCCCATGGTGTATGCGGCAGCCTTCTCCGGCTTCTACATCGCCATGATCCTGACCCTGATGGCACTGTTCTTCCGCCCGGTCGGTTTCAAGTACCGCTCCCTGCGTGAAGATGCCAAGTGGCGCAGCAACTGGGACTGGGCGCTGTTCGTCGGTAGCGCGGTACCGCCCATCGTGTTTGGCGTGGCGTTCGGCAACCTGCTGCAAGGCGTGCCGTTCGACTTCAACCAGTTCATGATGCTGACCTATCACGGCAACTTCTTCGGTCTGCTCAATCCGTTCGGCCTGCTGGCCGGTCTGGTGAGCCTGTTCATGCTGGTCACCCAGGGCGCTACCTGGCTGATGATGAAGACCGACGGTGAAGTGCTGGCCCGCTCCCGCACCGCCGCCATGATCTGCTCGCTGGTGACCCTGGTGCTGTTCGCACTGGCCGGTTTCTGGGTCAGCGGCATGGAAGGCTATGTGGTGGTCAAGGCCGCCGCGACCGATGCCGTCTCCAATCCGATGAACAAGGAAGTGGTGCGTCAGGCCGGTGCCTGGATGAACAACTACAGCCTCTATCCCTGGATGGTTGCGGCACCCGTACTGGGTCTGGCGATGAGCCTGCTGACGTCACTGTTTGCCAAGCTGAACAAGGGCTGGCTGGCGTTCACCTGCTCCTCTCTGGCGATTGCCGGCGTGATCCTGACTGCCGGCTTCTCCATGTTCCCGTTCGTGATGCCCTCAAGCCTTGAGCCGTCACTGAGCCTGACCATGTGGGATGCCACCGCTTCTCTCAACACCCTGCGGGTGATGACGGTAGCGGCCGCCATCTTCGTACCGATTGTGCTGGGTTATACCCTGTGGACCTACATCAAGATGTTCGGCCGGGTGACCAGCAAGCACATCGAAGACAACCAACAATCGCTCTACTAAGAAGGTGCCCTGATATGTGGTATTTCACCTGGATCCTGGGTCTGCTGCTGGCTTGTGCATTCGGCATCATCAATGCACTGTGGCTGGAACACACCGAGAACATGGATCGCCAGATCGATGAGAACAAGTGATCGACTCGCCCGGTTGGCCGCTCCCCTGGAGCGCCAACCCTGGCAGGGGTTGATGCTGGTAGCGGCGGCCCTGTTGGCCGTCGCTATTTTACAGGCCCCCAATCTGGTGGCCGCCAACACCAGCGAACACGGCCTCTGGCTGGCGCCCTGGCTGATGTGGGCGGTCTGTTGCGGGGTCATGCACGGGCTGGGATTCCATCCCCGCAGCCTCGTCGGTCGCGTGCTGTTTTTCCCCTGGCTCGCCTTGCCCAGTTTGTTGTACGGGCTCTGGCTGACCCAAGGCTATTTCCTTTCATAAAAAACGGGGGGAGGCAGGATTTCCCTGCTTCCCCCTGCTTCTTTCCTATTCAGCCCTGCGCTATGATAGCCCCCCATCTGACTGTCGTATGGATCACAGATTGTTATGGGGGAAGTCTCTGAGTTTCCGGTGCGTGTCTACTACGAAGACACCGATGCCGGGGGCATCGTCTACAACGCCAATTATCTCAAGTTTATGGAACGTGCTCGCACCGAGTTCCTGCGTGCTGGCGGCATCGAACAGGATGTCCTGCTGGGCGCCGGGTACGCGTTTGTGGTGAGTCGAACAGAGATCGATTTCCGCTCGGCGGCCCGTTTTAATGAGCTTTTGACTGTATTGACGCAAGTGACCGAAGTGAAACGCGCCTCCATGCGCTTCTCACAACGGATACTGGCGGCTGATGGACGACTGATCACCCAGGCCATGGTACAGATAGCCTGTGTCAGTCATCCGCATATGAAACCTGTTGCAATACCTGAAAATGTGAAGGGAGTGCTGTTAAGTGCACGCTGAAATTTCGTTTATTGGCCTGTTTTGGCAAGCCAGCCTATTGGTAAAACTGGTCATGATGACCCTGATGGGCATGTCGGTCGTCTCTTGGGCGCTGATCATCCAGCGCTCCAAGGCCATCAAGGCAGCCAATATCGCATCTGAGCAGTTTGAAGACAGATTCTGGTCCGGGGTCGACCTCAACCGTCTCTACCAGGAGTCCTCTTCCCGCCGCGACGACATCGAAGGCATGGAAGATATCTTCTACTCCGGCTTCAAGGAGTATGCCCGTCTGCTCAAGGCCGGCGCCCGTGGTCAGGATGCGGTGATGGACGGTACCTACCGTGCCATGCGCGTTTCCCTCTCCCGCGCGGTGGACGATCTCGAGTCCAACCTGCCGATCCTGGCGACCATCGGCTCCATCAGCCCCTATATCGGTCTGTTTGGTACCGTCTGGGGGATCATGAACGCCTTTATCGCCCTGGGTCAGGTGCAGCAGGCTACCCTGCAGATGGTGGCCCCCGGTATCGCGGAGGCGCTGATCGCCACCGCCATGGGTCTGTTTGCCGCCATCCCGGCCGTTATCTTCTACAACCGCTTCTCCAACAAGGTCGAGCGGCTGGAGAACGCCTACGCCAACTTCATGGACGAGTTCACCACCATTCTGAACCGTCAAATTGCTCAGCAGCAGGGTGATCAGTAATGCAAACCTATCAGCGGATCCGGCGCAAGAAGGTGGCCGAGATCAACGTGGTTCCCTATATCGACGTCATGCTGGTGCTGCTTATCATCTTCATGGCGGTGACGCCCGTGATCACGCAAGGGGTCAAGGTTGACCTGCCGCAGGCGGAATCCGAGCAGCTGCCGGAAGATGCCAAGCCGCCCTTCATCGCCAGCGTCAATACCGAAGGCGAGTACGTCATCAAGGCCGGTGAGGCCGAAGACGAACCCGTGCCGAGCGGGACGCCCGAGGCGATGCAGCAGTACATCACCGAGAAGGCCATGGGTTACCTGGCCATCAACCAGAACGCCCCCGTGGTAGTGGCCGGTGACAAGTCGGTGCGCTACGAAGAGGTGATCCTGCTGATGGTGGCCCTCAAGAAAGCCGGTGTGCCTCAGGTCGGCCTGATGACAGATCCGGTGAACTGACGGAGATGGATGTGAAGCGTGGTATTTCCGGTTATCTCATCGCGTCGCTTCTGCTGCACCTGATCATCGGCATCATCCTGTTTGTCGGGCTCGACTTCAGCAAGCCGAAGCGACCCGAGTCGAAGGGGCAGATCGTCAATGCCGTCATGCTCGACGAGAACTTCCTCAACGAGCAGGCCAAGCAGATCCAGCAGCAGAAGGCTCAGCCCAAGCCGCAGAAGGTAGAGAAAGAGAAGGATAAGGAAGACACGGACATCGCCAAGCGCGAGCTGGCCCAGCAGCAGGAACGGTTGCGGATTGCAGAGGCCAAGCGCAAGGAGGCCGAGGAGGCCACCCGCAAGGCCGAAGTAGAGAAGCAGAAGAAGCAGGCCGAGCAGAAGCAGGCGGAAGAGAAGGCCCAGAAAGCCGAGGAAGCCCGCAAGCTCGAAGAGCAGAAGGCCAAGAAGGCGGAGGCCGAGCGCAAGGCCGCGGAAGAGGAGAGCAAGGCGCTGGCGCTGAAGAAGAAAAAGGAACAAGAGAAGAAAGAGGCCGAAGAGAAGGCCAAGGCTGAAGAGGCCAAGGCCAAGAAAGCGGAGGCCGAGAAGAAAGCCAAAGCCGAAGCCGAGAAAAAAGCGAAGGCAGAAGCGGACAAGAAAGCCAAGGCGGAGGCCGAGCAGAAGGCCAAGGCTGAAGCCGAGAAGAAAGCCAAGGAAGAGGCAGCCAAGAAGGCAAAAGCTGACGCAGAGAAGAAAGCCAAGGCAGAGGCCGACAAGCAGGCCAAGATCGCGGCTGAACGCAAGCGCAAAGCGGCCGAGGAGGCCAAGCTGCAAAAAGAGATGGAAGACATGATGCAGCAGCAGCTGGCGGCTGAGGCCAATGCCCGCAGTCAGGCGGCATCGGCGGCGGCCAAGGGTGAAGTCGACAAATATGCGGCGCTTATCAAGGCGACTGTTGAGCGATATATGATTTTGGATCCCACCATGCGGGGCAAAACATGTACTATCGGCGTACGTCTTGCGAGCACCGGCTTTGTCATCTCGGTAGATAACGGCCAGGGTGACCCGGCGGTATGTCGTTCCGGCAAAGCAGCCGTACTGAAGGCCAATCAGTTGCCGGTACCCAAGGATCCTGCGGCATTCGAGATGTTGAAGGAGTTCAACCTCAAGCTGGAACCTAACATCTAGCACTGATGGCGAGGGGATCGAGTAAGGTGGTTGGCAGCGTCTTGCCGAGAAAGGAAGTTAATCTCTCATTATTTTGGAACCGAGTGTTTAAGCCATGATAAGAAAAGTGTTTTTTGCTTTGGTTGGCTGTTTGTTGCTGGGTCAGAGCGCCCAGGCGGCCTTGGACATCGTCATCACCGGCGGTATCGACAGTGCACGACCGATCGCCGTCGCCCCCTTCAAGTGGGAAGGCAATGGCCAGCTGCCGCAGGACATCGCGGAAGTGGTCTCCAACGACCTGATGCGCAGCGGCAAGTTCAGACCGCTGGCCCGTGGCCAGATGCCGCAGACGCCGAGCACCAGCAGTGAAATCAACTTCGCACCCTGGGCCTCCCAAGGCGTCGAAGCCGTGGTGGTCGGTTCCATCGCCGCCGTCGGCGACGGTACCTACAAGGTCAACTTCGAGCTGGTCGACGTGCTCAAGGGCCAGCTGGCCAAGACCCAGGGTGGCGAGAGCAACGGTTACATCCTGGACAGCCGCATGGCGACCATCCCGGGTGCCCAGATGCGCCAGTTTGCCCACCGCATCTCCGACATCGTCTACGAGCGGCTGACCGGCGAGCGCGGGGCTTTCCTGACCCGTCTGGCGTACGTCTCCGTGCAGCAGGGTACCCAGTTCCCGTACCAGCTGCGGATCTCCGACTACGACGGTTACAACGAGAAGACCCTGCTGCGTTCCCGCGAGCCGCTGATGTCCCCGGCCTGGTCGCCGGACGGCAGCAAGCTGGCCTACGTGAGCTTCGAGAACCAGAAATCCGAGATCTACGTGCAGGACATCTACACCCAGCAGCGCAGCCTGATCACCAGCTTCCGCGGCATCAACGGGGCGCCGGAGTGGTCTCCGGATGGTCGTCGTCTGGCTATCGTTCTCTCCAAGGATGGGTCACCGAATCTCTATGTCGTTGATGTTGCTAGCAAGCAGCTGACCCGCGTCACAACCAGCCGGGTAATCGACACCGAACCCTCCTGGATGCCGGACGGTCAAAATTTGCTGTTCACCTCTGAACGTGGTGGCAAACCCCAGATTTATAGCGTAAATTTGGCGACTGGCATGACTCGCCGGATGACCTGGGAAGGTGAATCCAACCAGGGTGCGTCCATTACTCCTGATGGCAAAATCATGGTGATGGTGACCCGGGTTCAGGGGCAATACCGTATCGCCCGTCAGGATATGGAAAACAATGCCCTGCTGGTCCTTACCCAGAGCGCGCTGGATGAGTCGCCAAGTGTGGCTCCCAATGGCAGCATGATCATTTATGCCACCATCTATCAGGGTCGTAAGAGTCTCGCGTTGGTGTCGACTGATGGTCGCTTCAAGGCTGTGCTTCCGACCAGTAGCGGTGAAATTCGTGCACCAGCTTGGTCGCCCTTCTTGAATTGATAAAAATCCAATTGTTTTTTGTTTTGTTATAAAGGTTTAAGGAAATAGCATGCAACTCAATAAACTGCTCAAGGGTTTGGCCATCGCACTGCCACTGTTCACCCTGGCCGCTTGTAGCTCCTCTTCTGATTCCGATGCCGCAGGCGCCGAATCAGGCATGACCGACGGCATGGGCGGTGTACAAACCGGTGGCGCGAACGGCATGTTGTCCCCGGAAGAGCAGATGCGTCAGAAGTTCGAAGCGCTGCAGCGTGACAACGTGATCTACTTCCCGTTCGACGGTTACGACATCCAGGGTCAATACGCCGACCTGCTGGATGCCTACGCCAGCTACCTGCGTGAGCGCCCGAGCGTCAAAGTACTGATCGAAGGCCACGCCGACGAGCGCGGTACCCCGGAGTACAACATCGCGCTGGGCGAGCGTCGTGCCAAGGCTGTTGCCAAGTATCTGCAAACCCTGGGTGTGCAGGCAGAGCAGCTCTCCATCGTCAGCTATGGCGAAGAGAAGCCGCTGGATATGTCTCACACCGAGGATGCCTTTGCCAAGAACCGCCGTGCGGTCCTGGTTTACTAAGGTTTGAATCGAACGAAGTTCGTTTATATGCAAGCGGCCATTTCGATGGCCGTTTTATTTGCACTAAACGCCAAGGTTTGATCCGAATGAAATCTGTATAAGCGAGCGACGATGGCGCTGGCCGTTTTATTTGCACTAAACGCTAAGGTTTGATCCGAATGAAATCTGTGTACAAGCAAGCTGCTGTTGCGCTGGCCGTATTGGTTGCTCTGAATGCGCAAGCGGCGGCACCGGTGAGCGATCTGAGCGGTGACTCGGGTGGCGGGGTTGTCCTAAGCGGCAACAACGGCGCCATCGTGCCCACCGGCAGCCTGGAAGACAGGGTTGCCCTGCTGGAGCGCACGCTCAACGCCCGTCTGCGCCTGCAGGCCGATTTGCAGCAACAGGTGGATGCCCTGCAAGGGGAGGTCTCCGAGCTGCGTGGCCAGCTGGAGCAGCAGACCTACCAGATGGAACAGTCGCAGGAGCGTCAGCGCCAGCTCTATCAGGAGCTCGACAAGGTGGCCAACAGCCAGCCTGCCGCTACACCAGCAGCCCCGGCAGCCGCCGCTGCGAGCGCGACGCCGGCCACCGCGGCCAACTACTCCACCAACCAGAACGAGAATCAGGCCTATGATGCGGCCGTGAACATGGTGCTCAAGGAGAAGAACTACGACAAGGCAATTCCGGCCTTCGAAGGGTTCATCAAGCAGTTCCCGAGCTCCAGCTATGTTCCCAACGCCCATTACTGGCTGGGTCAGCTGCTGTTCAACAAGGGGGATCGGACCGGCGCTGCCGCCCAGTTCACCACTGTGGCCACCAAGTTCAGCAAGTCTCCCAAACGAGCAGACGCCCTGTTGAAGCTGGGCATGCTGGCACAACTGGATGGCAAGAAGGCGGAAGCGAAGAACTTCTATGAGCAGGTGATCAAGGGGTATCCCAACACCTCGCCGGCCCAGCTGGCCAAGCAGAGTTTGAGCAAGCTGTAACTTTGCCGCATGTCACTGTTTTCGTAACAGTCTTGTAAATACAGCCTCGCTTTGTATGCGCAGTGAACAAACAGATGGAATTTAAGATTTTTCTGTTGCGCCAGGATGATAAATCCGTAATATAGGCCGCCGTCAGAGCCGGTGCAGCATTGCAGTTGGTCCTGGTCGTGGTGAGGGTCGTTAGCTCAGTCGGTAGAGCAGTTGACTTTTAATCAATTGGTCGCTGGTTCGAATCCAGCACGACCCACCATCATTTCAGAATCCCAGGTCGTTTAGCTCAGCTGGGAGAGCACCTCCCTTACAAGGAGGGGGTCACTGGTTCGATCCCAGTAACGACCACCAGTTTGTAAAAAATGATTTAGATGGGTCGTTAGCTCAGTCGGTAGAGCAGTTGACTTTTAATCAATTGGTCGCTGGTTCGAATCCAGCACGACCCACCATCATTTCAGAATCCTAGGTCGTTTAGCTCAGCTGGGAGAGCACCTCCCTTACAAGGAGGGGGTCACTGGTTCGATCCCAGTAACGACCACCAAGTTTGTAAAAAATGATTTAGATGGGTCGTTAGCTCAGTCGGTAGAGCAGTTGACTTTTAATCAATTGGTCGCTGGTTCGAATCCAGCACGACCCACCATCATTTCAGAATCCCAGGTCGTTTAGCTCAGCTGGGAGAGCACCTCCCTTACAAGGAGGGGGTCACTGGTTCGATCCCAGTAACGACCACCAGATTGAAAAGCCCGCAGCAATGCGGGCTTTTTTTATGGCTGTTCGGCGTCAGGTTCTCAGCCGCTCGAGCTGGTTGGCCAGCGCCGTCGCGGCCTGTTCCAGCTGCTCGCTCAGGCGGTGGCTGGCATTGGCCTCCTGTCCCAGAGTGGTGGCAGCATCGCCGATCCGCATCAGGTTCTGGTTGATGGTGTCGCTGACGGCGCTCTGCTGCTCGGCCGCCGTGGCCACCTGGCTGATGTGGTCGTGGATCTGCTGGATCTGGGTGACCACCTGGTTGAGGGCTTCAAACGCCTGCTCCGTCCCTTCTACCGTGCTGGCCGAACGGGCGATGCCGGTACTCATCAACTGCTGGCTGCTGCTGACTTCGGTCTGCAGGCTGCCGATGAGCTGACCTATCTCGTCGGTGGACTCCCGGGTCTTGTTGGCCAGGGCCCGCACTTCATCTGCCACCACGGCAAAACCGCGCCCCATGTCGCCGGCCCTGGCCGCCTCGATGGCTGCATTGAGCGCCAGCAGGTTGGTCTGTTCGGCGATGGCCCTGATCACGTCGAGAATGCGGCTGATGTTGGTGCTGCGCTGGGCAACCTGGGCGACCGCCTTGTCGGCCTGATGCATGTCCTCGACCAGGGTGTGGATCTCGTTGCGGGCCCGGCTCAGGGTCTGCTGGGCCGTGCTTATGTGGTGGGTCGCCGTCTCAGACTCCTGGGCTGCCTGCTCCGCATAACCCGCCACGCTGACCGCCGTGGTGCTCATCTGATGCATGGCGCTGACCACGCTCTCCAGCTCCAGGCTTTGCTCATCCAGGTTGCTGCGCATGGTGTCGGCCGTCTGCTTCATGCCGCTGGCCTGCTGGTAAACCTGCTGGCCGATCTGCTTGCTGCCCTGCACCATGCCGCGCAGCTTGCCGAGGAAGGCGTTGAGGTGGCCACCCAGTTCGATCAGCTCCTGGTGGGTGTCTATCTTCATCTGCTGGGTCAGGTCTCCCTCGTGACTGGCGAGGTGAGACACATGGCGGCTGATGAGGGAGAGGGGGGCCGTGATGCTCTGGATGAACCAGATGAGCAACGCCAGCGCCAGCAGGGTGACGACGACGATGGCGATCAACTGCTGCTGCTGGGTGGCTTGCAGCAGGTCGCCCAGCTGGTTGCTGATGGTGTTGGCCTGGCTGAGGGCCAGCGCCTTGGGCACCTTGATCATCAGCCACCACTGGCTGTCGGCGGCATCGATTCTGACCGGTTGCTGCAGGATGAAATCACTCTCCGTGCTCTGTGCCTGGCCGGTAGGGGCAGTGAGGCCGGCTTCCGTCAACGGCCGTCCCAGCTTGTCGGCGTGGCGGTTGCTGCCGACGATGAGCCCCATCTTGCTGACCAGGGTAACCTCGGTCTGGTTGTCGTAGAGGCTCTTGCCGAGGCTCTCGGCCAGTTGCTGGAAGATGGGGAGGTTCATGTCGACGCCGGTGATGCCGACAAATTTGCCCGCCTTCAGGATGGGCACCGTCAGGCTGGTCATCAGCATCTGGTTGCCCGGGCTGATTTCGTAGAGATAGGGCTCCATCAGGCAGGGGCGCAGGGTGTCGCGGCCGCACAGGTACCACTCGCTGTTGCGAATACCGAACTCGTTGAGCGAGGTGTCGTATTTGGCGGCACTGCTGGCGGCATCCACCGGCTGCTGGGTGATCTGGCCCCCCTGATCCCGGGTAAAGTAAATCTCCAGGCTGCCCTTGCTGGCGACGGAGTGGGAGGCGCCAGCCATCCAGCTGGCATCCTGACCGTCATACCCGTCGGGTTCAAACTGGGCGTAGATGGAGCTGATGCCGCCAGCCTGCTGCAGACGGCTGCGAAGCAGCATCTCGACCTGGGGGCGGCTCAGCAACCCGTCAGGCTGCGCCATGCTGCCTTCCAGCTGGGCCGCCATGCCCAGCGGTACCTGATAGGACTGCTGCAGCAGGGCGGCTATCTGCACCGCATAGCGTTCGGCCTGGAACTGCAGGGTTCGGGATACCTCCTGCTCCAGCGCCTGGCGGGTCTGGCTCACTATGTCGTTGCGCAGGGAGTTCAGCGAGGAGGATTGCATCAGGGTCATGGCGAGGCCGCTGGCGATAAACAGACCCATGGTGAGCAGCAGCAGCTTGGTCTTGAGTGAACGTTGTTTCATCCGACAACTCCTTTGGCAAGAATGACAACGAATGAGATGAGTATATTCGGACGCTTGCACGGCACCCGATTTGTTGATGGGTTTGTGCACGGCTTCTGGTTATAATTTTTGCCTTTCCAAGCGTTGATGGAACAGTCGCAATGAGCAATGCACTGAACAATGTCCCGCCGGTAGTCGAGATGGACTATCCGTTTCCGGCCAAGCCCCTTCCCCTGAGCGCCGAGCAGAAGACGACCCTGATCGCAGACATCAAGGCACTGCTCAAGGAGCGCAAGGCGGTGCTGGTCGCCCACTACTACACGGATCCCGAGATCCAGGCGCTGGCGGAGGAGACCGGCGGTTTCGTCGGTGACTCCCTCGAGATGGCCCGCTTTGGTCGCGATCATGAGGCGCAGACCCTGATCGTCGCCGGGGTGCGTTTCATGGGGGAGACCTCCAAGATCCTGAGCCCCCACAAGCGGGTGCTGATGCCGACCCTGGAGGCCGAGTGTTCCCTCGATCTGGGTTGCCCCATCGAGCAGTTCTCCGCCTTCTGTGACGCCCATCCCGATCACATCGTGGTGGTCTATGCCAACACCTCCGCGGCGGTCAAGGCGCGGGCGGACTGGGTGGTCACCTCCAGCATCGCGCTGGAGATCGTCGAGCATCTGGACAGCCAGGGTCACAAGATCATCTGGGGCCCGGACCGTCACCTGGGAGCCTATATCGAGAAGAAGACGGGGGCCGAGATGCTGCGCTGGCAGGGCCACTGCATCGTCCACGACGAGTTCAAGGCCCGCGCCCTGCGCGAGCTGAAGGAGCAGAATCCGGATGCCGCCGTGCTGGTGCACCCGGAATCGCCCGCCTCGGTGATCGAACTGGCCGATGCGGTGGGCTCTACCAGCCAGCTGATCAAGGCGGCCAGGGAGCTGCCCCAGCAGAAGCTCATCGTGGCGACCGATCGCGGCATCTTCTACAAGATGCAGCAGGCCTGCCCGGAGAAGGAGATGGTGGAAGCGCCGACCGGTGGCGATGGTGCCACCTGCCGCAGCTGTGCCCACTGTCCCTGGATGGCGATGAACGGCCTGGTGGCCATCAAGGAGGCCCTCACCGATGGCGCCGAGCGTCACGAGATCCATGTGGACGAGGATCTGCGGGTGAAGGCCTTGATCCCGCTCGACCGCATGCTCAACTTCGCCGCCGAGCTCAAGCTCAAGACTCAGGGCAATGCCTGAGTGGGATAGGTGATGAGAGGTAGAGAGGGCTCCCGCGGGAGCCCTCTTTATTTATCTGAACCTCATCCGGCTTAGATAATCACGGTGGAGAAGCTGTGCTCTTCATCCGGCGCGACGGTCACGCCTGCCTCGCTGGCGATGGCCGCCTCGACACACAGCATGGTGCGATAGCCGTCATCGCTCATGTCGGCCATGGCGATCGCCCCTTCCAGCCAGGGGGTCCAGACCACCATGCTGTCGTGGTTGCCACTGACTACCCGGGTCTGACGCTCGCCATCCTGAATGCTGACCTGGGCGTCTGGCTGCCAGTAGACCCTATCCAGTGGCCCGTTCAGGGTCAGGGCGCCCTGCTGCTGGCCATCCTGGCCGGTCAGCTTGTCGGCATAAGGCTCGCCAAGGCCGCTAACGCTCACTGCCTCCGGTGAGCTTATCTGCAGGTAGGTGTGCAGGGCACCGCTGTAGACGAGGGGCTCTTTACCTGTGTTGCGGGTAGTCAGTACCAGGGCCAGCTCCTTGCCCACCAGTACGTCCAGCTCCAGCTCGAAGGCGTGGGGCCAGAGCTGACGAGTGGTCTCGTTGTCGCGCAGAGACAGATGGACGAGCGTACCGTCGCCGTGATCGGAGACGCCGTCCAGCGTCCACAGGCTGGTGCGGGCAAAACCGTGGGAGGGTTTGCCGCTGCCGACGCGGGCCGGTGCCGGGCCAAACCAGGGCCAGCAGAGAGGAATACCGCCGCGAATGGGTTTGCTGCCATCCAGCACTGCCTTGTCGCTGAGCCAGATGGAGGCGGGTTCGTCGTGACGCTGGTAGCTGAGCACGTGGGCGCCAAACAGGCTGATTTCTGCCTTGGCGTAGCCATTGTCGACGGTCAGCAGGGGTTGGCCAGCCGGGTGGTGGCTGAGGGTACAGTGGGCAGTCAGAGAGCGTGTCGGTTGCATGAGGACTCCTGTGCTCGCGCACATTCAGAAGAGAGGGGTGGAATAATCCCGGTCCAGAATACAAAAAGGCGGCCCATGGCCGCCTTTTTCAAGCTACTTGATTGCTTATCCCAAATTACTTGGAGATGTGAGCGATCAGGTCCAGAACCTTGCTGGAGTAGCCCATTTCGTTGTCGTACCAGGATACAACTTTAACGAACTTGTCGGTCAGCTGGATACCAGCCTTGGCGTCGAACACGGAGGTCTGACGCTCGCCCAGGAAGTCGGTGGAAACCACTTCGTCTTCGGTGTAGCCCAGCACGCCCTTCATGGCGCCTTCGGAAGCAGCTTTCATCGCTTCGCAGATTTCTGCGTAGGTGGCAGCTTTCTTCAGGTTGACGGTCAGGTCAACTACGGATACGTCCGGAGTCGGAACACGGAAAGCCATACCGGTCAGCAGGCCTTTCAGTTCCGGGATAACTACGCCAACAGCCTTGGCAGCACCGGTAGAGGACGGGATGATGTTCTGAGCCGCGCCGCGGCCACCGCGCCAGTCTTTGGCAGACGGACCATCAACGGTCTTCTGGGTAGCAGTGGTAGCGTGAACTGTGGTCATCAGACCGGATTCGATACCGAAGGTGTCGTTCAGTACTTTGGCGATCGGAGCCAGGCAGTTGGTGGTGCAGGAAGCGTTGGAAACGATGTCCTGGCCAGCGTAGGTAGCGTGGTTAACGCCCATTACGAACATCGGGGTAGCGTCTTTGGACGGACCGGTCAGTACAACTTTCTTGGCGCCGGCAGCGATGTGCTTGCGAGCGGTCTCGTCGGTCAGGAACAGACCGGTAGCTTCGGCAACAACGTCAACACCGATGGCATCCCATTTCAGGTTGGCCGGGTCACGTTCAGCGGTAACACGTACGGTTTTGCCGTTGACAACCAGGTTGCCGTCTTTGACTTCAACGGTGCCCTTGAAGCGGCCGTGAGTGGAGTCGTACTTCAGCATGTAAGCCATGTAGTCAACGTCGATCAGATCGTTGATACCAACAACTTCGATGTCGTTGCGCTCGCAAGCCAGACGGAAGACGAAGCGACCGATGCGGCCAAAACCGTTAATACCTACTTTGATAGTCATAATTGGTTACCTAACTGTTCAGTAGTCAAAGAAAATTCCGCTTGTAAATTTACTAGAACTCCCCCGCGAGTCAACCAACAATCTGTCTGAAATTGCGCTATATCATGAAAAACTGTGAAATTTATTTTCTGTTTATGTAACTGACTACC
>NZ_NEVB01000015.1:0-15014 GCF_002259925.1 Aeromonas sp. A35_P
TTGCCGGCCAAAGCAGACAGTTTTTCTGGCAATGGGGTGAGTCTGGCGTGCTTTGGACTGCTGTCAGCCCCATTTTCCCTACCCCCAGCATTTCTTGTCGTGCTCCGGGAATTTTTCCCTGTCGTGACGCCACCTTCTGGCGGCAGCACGCTCGCAAATCTGCAGAAATCCTGCGGTTGATGACAGTCGCGCAACCATTGAACCGACCCTGTTCGACTCTTTTCAAGGCATGTTGACGGCTCGATGGGGGCTGCTGATGGCAGGTACATGGCCACTTGATGGCATGGAGGGTGAGCTGACTGCACAGCGCGATGGCCCTGTGCAGGGTTTCGCTGCGAGTCAATGGCAGGTGGGGAGGTTTGCTGGCTGCATCGCCCTGACCGGGCTGCCTGAAGAGGCGAGGGGAAGGCAGGGAGCCATGGGCGGGGAAACAGCAAACATGGCCAGAGGGTGGAATGGGAGCGGGCGTGCCGGCAGGTAGCCCGCGCCAATAAAAAACCCTCCAGCGGAGGGTTTTTTGTCACAACAGCCTGAACAAGCGGGGCTTAGAACAGGGTGGTGGAGAGATCGTAGAGCTCCTGGTTGAAGGGACGCTTCAGGTTCTCGATGCAGTCGATGATGTCGTGGTGCACCATCTCGTTGCCTTGAATACCGACGCAGCGGCCACCCTGACCGGCCAGCAGCTGTTCGACGGCGAAGGCGCCCATACGGCTGGACATGATGCGATCGCGGGCGGTCGGGGAGCCACCGCGCTGGATGTGGCCCAGGATGGTGGCGCGAGTTTCGCGACCTGTCATGGCCTCGATGTCCTTGGCCAGGGCGTTCACGTCGGTGACATGCTCACAGATGGTGATGATGGCGTGGCGCTTGCCTTTGGCTTCCCCTTCCTTGATCTGTTGCAGCAGCTTCTCTTTGTCGAAGGCCACTTCCGGCACGATCACGTACTCGGCACCGCCGGCGACGGCGGCAGACATGGCCAGGTCGCCGCAGTGGCGGCCCATGATCTCGACCACGGAGATGCGGTGGTGGGAGCTGCAGGTGTCGCGCAGACGGTCGATGGCATCCACCACCACGTTGAGGGCAGTGTCAAAGCCGATGGTGAAGTCGGTACCGGCGATGTCGTTGTCGATGGTGCCCGGCAGACCGATGCAGGGGAAACCCTCTTCGGTCAGCTTCTTGGCACCCATGTAGGAGCCGTCACCGCCGATCACCACCAGGGCGTCGATGCCGTGCTTTTTCAGGTTCTCGATCGCTTCGGCGCGCACTTTCGGATCTTTGAAGGCAGGGAAACGGGCGGAGCCGAGGAAGGTACCGCCACGGTTGACCACGTCGGAGACACTGTGGCGCTCCAGCTTGACGATACGGTCCTGGTGCAGACCGAGGTAGCCATCATAGATGCCGTAGACTTCCAGGCCATGATGCAGGCCGGCGCGCACCACGGCGCGAATGGCTGCGTTCATACCCGGTGCGTCGCCACCACTGGTCAAAACACCAATACGTTTGATTTGTTTGGTCATGAGTGCCTCTGGATCTGAGTTGTCGAATACGAAAGGGTTAAATGAGACAAGCCACTTTTACTATATCGGCTTTCATATGGGATGCGCTGGCTGCCATAGGAAAAGCGATACGCAGGAGGGGGCAAGCGCCCCCTCCATGGCAGCCGATTACTTGGCCGCGCCAGCGATGATCTGGGAGAAGTCGTCCACTTTCAGGGACGCACCGCCCACCAGGCCGCCGTCGATGTCCGGCTGACCGAACAGGTCGGCAGCGGTAGCACCGGTCACGGAGCCGCCGTACAGGATCTGTACCTTGGCAGCCACGGCGGCGTCGAAGCCAGCCAGGTACTGACGGATGTGAGCATGCACGGCCTGTGCGATTTCCGGGGTAGCGGTCTTGCCGGTGCCGATGGCCCATACCGGCTCGTAAGCCACGACGGCGTTCTCGAAGGAGGCGATACCGCAACGATCGATCACGGCTTTGAGCTGGGTTTCGACCACGGAGTTGGTGGTGCCGGCTTCGAACTGGGCCAGAGTCTCACCGATGCACAGCACGGGGATCAGGCCGCCTTTCTGGATGGCTTCGTACTTGGCAGCAACCACGTCGTCGGTCTCTGCGTGCAGGGTACGACGCTCGCTGTGGCCGACCAGGGAGTAGGTGCAACCGAAGGCTTTGAGCATGGACGGAGCGTTCTCGCCGGTGAAGGCGCCAGACTCGTGAACGTCGGCGTTCTGGGCACCGTAGGCAATCTTGCTGCCGGCGGTCAGTTGCTCAACCAGACCCAAAAAGATAACCGGCGGGCAGACGGCGACTTGTACAGAAGGATGAGCGGCAGCCGCCGGGGTCAGTCCTCTGATCAGTGCTTCGACGGAAGCCTTGGTGCCGTTCAGTTTCCAGTTACCCATTACCAGGTGCTGTCTCATCTTCTATATCTCCTAGGCATTTGATTGCGCGACATTATATGAATTGAACCGAGCCCAAGATAGCTGACCCGGCGGCAAATGACGTAATTTTTTTTCGCTTTCCTGATCCAAATCAGGAATGAAAGGCTCGATCGCTCAATCGGTGACCTGACCCCGCAGACGGGCCCACCATACCCCAATCCATTCGTGAATGGCAGCCTCGGAATACATCAGATAGCGCCCCTTGGGCAGGTAGCTGTAGAGGGGTTGCACCACCTGGCTCTGCTTGGCGGTGTAGTCGGTGGGGGCCGGCACGGCATTGAGTCCCTGACCCTGATAGAGCGCCATGGCCCGCGGCAGGTGGGTGGCCGAGCTCACCAGCGCCACCCGCTTGCCCTGCAGGTGGCGGCTGATGCTGACCGCCTCATCGTGGGTGTCTTTGTTGTTTTCAAACAACGTCATCCGCGAGCGGGGGATGCCGAGGCTTGCCGCCATGCGGGCGTTGATCTCGGCGTTCGAGAGGGGATCCCCCGACACATAGCCCGAGAAGATGAGCTCCGCTTGCGGATAAGCCTGGGCCAGCCGTACCCCCTCCAGGGTGCGGGCCAGGGCGATGTTGTTCTGCCAGCTGCGCTCAGGGACGGTCGGGTCGCTCACATGGCCGTTGCCGAGCACCACGATGGCCTGGATGTCCGGATGCTGGCTCACCTCGAAGGGGGGGAAGGTCTGCTCCAGCGGGCGGGCCAGCTGGTAGCTCACCGGCCGCATCCCCATCAGGGCGACGATGAGCAGGGCCAGGGTCGCCAGCAGCTTGCCGGTTTTCTGAAAACGGGTGAACCAGAGCAGCAGCAGCGCCAGCAACAGCAGGGTGACGGAGAAGGGGAGCGGCATCAGCAGCTGACCCAGCCACTTTTTAAGCACAAACACGGCAGAGAGTTCCTTGAGTTTTCAGCAAATTCGGGATGTGACAGAATACCTCTCTTTTTTGGGATGGCCACAACCCTGTGGCGCAAAAGTTGAGTTTCTCCTTGAAGCACGATCAGAGTTTCGACGGGCGGGCCGACAAGTTCGCCCGCAACATTTATGACTCCACCAAGGGGCGCATCCGCACCACAGTGGTCTGGAGCGACATCGAAGCCTGCCTGGCCCGCCTTGGCAACCGGCCCCTGCGCATCCTGGATGCGGGCGGCGGGTTTGGCTACTTTGCCCAGAAGCTGGCGGCCATGGGCCATCAGGTGGAGCTGTGCGATCTCTCCGCCGAGATGCTGGCGTTGGCCCGTAGCCAGATCGCCGAGAAGGGGTTGGAAGACAGAATTCGTCTCATCCATTGCCCCATTCAGGATCTTAAAGCACACGTGACCGGCACCTTCGATCTGGTGCTCTGTCACGCGGTGCTGGAGTGGCTCGCCGAGCCGCGCCAGACCTTGCTCGGTCTGTTCCCTTTCGTCAATGCCGGAGGCATACTGTCGCTGCTTTTCTACAACCGCCACGGCCTGCTGTTCCAGAGCCTGGTGGTGGGCAATTTCGATTATGTGCGCCTGGGTCTTCGCAAGAAGCGGCAGACGGCGCTGACCCCCACCAATCCCCAGCTGCCGGAGCTGGTGTATGACTGGATTGGCCGGGGCGGGCTCAAGATAATCGGCAAGACCGGGGTGCGGGTGATCCACGATTACATGCGCCACAAGCAGGATCAGCTGGAGAAGTTTGACGATCTGCTGGCCATGGAGCAGCAATATTGCCGGCAGGAGCCGTTTATCTCCCTGGGGCGCTATATCCACGTGATGGCGCAGAAACCCGCCGGCTGAGCCCCTTTTTTCGATGCTACCGGATGTAGCCGCGCGCAAGGCTTTGCGCCCAATACAACAACGAGATGACAACGTCATGATGAGTACATCCCGTACCCTGCCAGAGATGGTGGGATGGGTCAGGCAGGAGGGGCTGGCGTTGAGCCTGCCCACCGACCGGCTGGCCTTTCTGATTGCAATCAAGACCCTGTCCGAAGATGAGTCGGACCTGTCGGAAGCGGCCCTGCACGATGCCTTCGGCTACGTCAGCAACGCCTTCGGCCAGATGGACGAGACCCTCACCGGTCGCGCCAACAACGCCATCAACGATCTCATTCGCCAACAGCTGCTGTCGCGTTTCAACACCGACATGGTGGCCGGGGAGAGCCTCTATCGCCTGTCGCGTCTTGGCATGAGCATCGTCGACTTCTTTATGGATCAGCGCCAGGTTGACTCCATCAAGCTCTCCATCCTGCTCGAACACCTGGCGGCCGAGCTCGACACCGCCCGCAAGGCGGCGCTCGAGACCAACACCCGCGAGCAGTGGGATGCCGAGGTGCTGCCACGGCTCACCTTCTCCCTGGAAGAGACGCTGGGGCGCATCGATCTCACCCAGCGCGCCATGGATGAGCAGCAGAATCAGGTCAAAAGCGAGATCGCGGCCCTGCTGACCCAGAACTGGGTCGATGCCATCCACAGCTGTGAAAAGCTGCTGCACGAGACCGGCCAGACCCTGCGCGAGCTGCAGGATACCCTGGACGCCGCCGGCCACCGTCTGCAGGCGGGCCTGCTCAACATTCAGGAAGCGGCGCAGGGGCGCGAGGATCTGTTCCACGTCGAGGAGCTGACTCACGCCCTGCAGGGGCGCCTTGACGTCATCACCAGCTGGGGCCAGCAGTGTATCGAGCTGTGGGCCCGCTACGACAGACACGTCCACAAGTTCATCCGCAACGCCATCGACATGGACAAGAACCGTGCCTTCAGCCAGCGGCTGCGCGAATCCATCCGCAACTTCGATCAGCACAACTGGCAGCTGCGGGTGGCCGAAGAGCCCCGCCTGCTGGAGTTGCGCGACGAGACCATCGCCATCCACGACGAGGAGGTGACCGGCGAGGTGCCCCTCGAGATGGAGTACATGGAGATGGTGGACATCAACCAGGAGCTGGCCGAGCGCATCGAGCGCTACCTGGCCCGCTACCCCGAGCAGGGTCAGCAGCTGGATCTCGCCGACGTGCTGCGCGAATACCTGCTGGACTACCCGGCCCATGCCCACTTCGACGTGGCGCGTCTTCTGATCGACCAGGCCGTGCGCCTGGGCCATGCCAGCGGCGAGCACCAGCTGCATCGTCAGCCCGCATGGAAACCCATTAACCAAGCTGGATCCAAGGTTCAGGCCTATGTCATTGATCAATACTGAGTTTCCCTTGCCGCTGCGGCTCGCAGAGGCGATTGCCAACCCCTTGTTTCCGCGCATCGACACCGCCTTGCGCTCTGGCCGCCACATCAGTGCCGACGAGTTCGAGCAGCACTCGGCGCTGGTGGAGTATCACCAGGAGCTGGAGATCTTCTACGGCCGCTATCAGGTGGAGCTGATCAAGGCGCCGGAAGGCTTCTTCTACCTGCGCCCGCGCCCCAGTGCCGACATCGGAACAACAGTGTTATCTGAGCTCGATATGCTGGTGGGCAAGGTACTCTGCTACCTCTACCTGAGCCCGGATCGGCTCGCCTCGGAAGGGGTGTTCGCCATGGGCGAGCTGCAGGAGGAGGTGCTGAGCCTGGCCGACGAGAAGCAGCTGCTGCGGATGGTCAACAGCCGCTCCGGTGGCACCGATCTGGACAAGAAGAAACTGCTGGAGAAGATCCGTACCTCCATGCGCCGCCTGCGTCGCCTTGGCATGATCACCGCCCTTGGCAACAGCGACAAATTCCGGGTCAACGAGTCAGTGTTCCGCTTCGCCGCGGACGTGCGCTCCGATGAGGATCCGCGCGCGGTGCAACTGCGGATGATCCAGGAGGGGGAGGCCATCTTCCACGACGACGAAATGCCGAGCAGCGACTCGCTGTTTGATGACATCGAGGCGGACCTCGATGAAGAACAACTGGATCTGGAGGTATAAAGGTGCGAGGCAAGTTCAAATCCCTGACCATGGTCAACTGGAACGGCTTCTTCGCCCGGACCTTCGATCTCGACCAGCTGGTCACCACCCTCTCCGGCGGCAACGGGGCGGGCAAGTCCACTACCATGGCGGCCTTTATCGCGGCCCTCATCCCCGACCAGTCCCTGCTTCACTTCCGCAACACCACGGAGGCGGGTTCCAGCAGCGCCTCCCGTGACAAGGGGCTCTACGGCAAGCTGCAGCGCGGCCACTGCTATTCGCTGCTGGAGGTGATGAACAGCCGTGAGCAGCGGATCTGGGTCGGCGTGCACCTGGAGCAGGTGGCCAACCGTGACAACAAGGTCAACATCACCCCGTTCGCCCTGGTGGATGTGCCGGAGAATCTGGCACCCACCGATCTGCTGCTGGAGAAGCTCGACGACGGCAAGGGGCGGGTACGTGCCTTCGCCGATCTGAAAGGGGCGGCGGCCGAGCTTGGCGCCATCAAGGTCGCCAAGTTCAATACGGTGACCGACTATCACAACTTCATGTTCGAGTTCGGCATCACTCCGAAGAAGCTGCGTGATCAGAAGGATCGCGGCAAGTTCTACCGTCTGATCGAGGCCTCCCTCTACGGCGGCATCTCCTCGTCTATCAGCCGATCCTTGCGCGAATACCTGCTGCCGGAAAACTCCGGCGTGCGCAAGGCGTTCCAGGACATGGAAGCGGCCATCTACGAGAACCGCCGCACCCTTGAGGCTATTAAAGAGACCCAGGGTCAGCGGGATCTGTTCAAGAACCTCATTACCGAGACCACCCACTATGTGGCGGCGGATTATGTGCGCAACGCCGCCGAGAAGAACCGTCTCTCCGAGCTGGCCCTCAAGGCCCGTCAGGAGCTGGCAGGCAAGCGTCGCCTGCTGGCCGAGGAGAAGCAGCGCGCCATCTATCTGGCCGACGAGGTAGAGCAGCTCACCAACCGCGAGAAGCTGCTGACCGACGAGCTGGAATCGGCCGCCGAGCACCTGGCCAAGGTGCTGGCCGCCGTGGCGCTGCAAAAGAAGATCGAGATGTATCGCGCCGATCTGGCGGATCTCTCTGACAAACTAGAACAGCAGCAGGCGGTGGTAGAAGAGATCCATAGCCAGTTGCTGGAGGTGGAAGAGCGCAAGGAGCTGGCCCAGGCAGAGGTAGACAGCCTCAAGACCCAGCTGGCCGACTATCAACAGGCGCTGGATATCCAGCAGACTCGCGCCATCCAGTACCGTCAGGCGGTGCAGGCGCTGGAAAACGCCCGCGAGCAGTGCGAGCTGCCGGGGCTGACCGCCGAACAGGCGAGCGACACCCTGCACCAGTTCCGCGCCGCCGAGCAGAGCCTCACCAGCCGGGTGCTGGGGGCCGAGCAGCAGCTGGCGCTGGCCAAGGCGGCGGTGGCCGAGCACGAAGCGGCGCTGGCGCTGCTTTTGAACATTGCCCCCGAGACTGCGCGCGAGGCCGCCTGGCCCACCGCCAAGGCACTGCTCAAGCGTCATATCGAAGACAAGGCTCGGATTGCACAGGGGCAGGGGCTGCGCGCCGCGCTGGCTCGCCTCGAGAAAGAGAGCGAAAGCCAGCAGGCGCTGCTGCGCTTGCGTGACGAGCTGCAGCAGGCCTCCGGCCAGCTGATCGCGAGCCAAGACGAGCTGGAGTTGTTTCTTGAGGCCCAGCGCACCCGTCAGGAGGAGCTGGCCGAGCAACAGGCCGAGGTCAATCAGCGCCGTGCCAGCCTCGAGCATCAGGGCGCCCAGCTCGGCCGCGATATCGCGGAGCTGACCAAGCTGGCCCCGCGCTGGCTCAAATCCTTTGAAAAACTCGAGCAGCTGCGCGAGCAGAGCGGTTTGCCGCTCACCACCGCCGAAGAACTTTCTTCCGGCATGCAGAGCGTGCTCGACAAGGAGCGCGAGTTCGAGCAGGAGAGCAACCGCATCGCGGCGCAGAAACAGGCGCTGGAGCTGCAAATTCGCAACCTGCAGCTGGGGGCCGGTGAGGCGGATCCGCGCTTGGCTCGCATTGCCGAGCAGGTGGGGGGCGTGCTGCTCTCCGATGTCTACGACGACATCTCCATCGACGATGCCCCTTACTACTCCGCGCTCTACGGCCCGGCCCGCAGCGCCCTGGTGGTGCTTGACCTTGAGGGCGCCATCGAGCGGCTGAAAAAGCTGGAAGATTGCCCGGAAGATATCTACCTCATCCAGGGCAACCCCGACTCCTTTGACGAGGATCTGGTGGAGGCCGACGAGCTGGGTGACGCCGTGCTGGTGCGCACCAGCAAGCGTCAGGTGCGCTTCTCCCGCTACCCCGAGTTGCCGCTGTTTGGCCGAGCCGCCCGGGAAAAGCGGATCGAGCAGCTCGACCTTGAGCGCGAAGAGCTTATCGAGGGTTACGCCAAGGCCGCCTTCGAGCAGCAGAAGTACCACCGCCTCTACGGTCACTTCCGCGACTTTATCGGCCAGCATCTGGATATCGCCTTCCGCCCCGACCCGGAAGCGGAAGTGCAGGCCAAACAGGCCGAGCAGCGCAAGCTGCAAGAGACCATCGCCGAGTGCAACAAGCAGCTGACCGAGGCCAAAGCGGCCGCCGCCCAGCTGACTCGCCATATCCAGCTGGTGCAGGGGATGCTGCCCTTTGCCCACCTGTTTGCAGAGACTGAGCTGGCTGCCCGCCTCGAGGCGGCTCACGCCGATGTGGAAGCGTTGAAACAGGCCGAAGCCTTTATCGCCAAGCACGGCAAGGCGCTCGAGAAGCTGGAAACCATGGTGCAGGTGCTGCGTCAGGATCCGCAGGATCTCTCTGCCCTACAGGCGGCGTTTGACGAAGCCAACGAATTGCTGGCCGAGCAGAAGCGCCGTTGCTACACCCTCGATCAGCTGGTGGCCCGCCTGCCGCACTTTGCCTATCAGGATGCGCAAGACCTGCTGGGCAAGGCCTCCGAGATGAGCGAGCGACTCAAAGAGAAGCTGAAAGCGGCCGAGCTTGCCGCCCGCACCGCTGGCGAGCAGCACAAGCAGATTGCCCAGCGCCACACCGAGGCGTTGCAGCTGCGCACCGCGCTCAACTCCAGCGTCGAGGCCAAGCGCCAGACCCTGACCGAGTTCGAGCAGGAGCTGGCGGCCATGGGGCTGACCCTCTCTGACGACATGGAAGAGAAGGCGCGCGCCCACAAGAAAGAGATCGAAGAGCTGCTGATCCGCACCCGTTCCCGTCGCACCAGCGCCGAGGCCCAGCTGCAGGTGACCAAGCGCGAGATCGAATCCCTCGGCGGTCGTCTCAAGCTCGAAGGCAAGGATTACTACGGCGCTCGTAAATCCCTGGTGGGTCACAAGGCGAGCTGGTCGCGGGTGGTGCGGCTGGCGCGGGAGACCGACGTCGAGAAGCGCCTCAACAAGCGCGAGCTGGCTTATTTGGACAGCGACGAGCTGCGCTCCATGTCGGACAAGGCCCTCGGCGCCCTGCGGGTGGCGGTGGCCCACGACGAGGCCCTGCGTGATGCGCTGCGACTGTCGGAGGGCAACCGTAGCACCGAGCAGAAGGTGGCCTTCTACGTGCAGGTCTACCGTTACCTGAAAGATCGCATCCGCAACGACATCATCCGCTCCGATGATCCGGTGGAGGCGATCGAGGAGATGGAGATCGAGCTGGCCCGTCTGGCTGACGAGCTCAAGCAGCGGGAAACCCATCTGTCGCTCTCCTCTCACGAGGTGGCGGCCAAGATCACCAACATCATCCGCCGCGAGCAGAATCGCATCCGGGTGCTCAACCAGGGTCTGCAGAACATCGCCTTCGGTCTGGTGCGCGGGGTGCGTCTCAACGTCAATATCCGCGAGGCCCACACCCGTCTGCTGACGGCGCTGGCTGACCAAACCGCCATGCACAACGATCTGTTCGCCGACAAGGAGCTCAGCTTCTCCGAGGCGATGGCCAAGCTGTTCCAGCGCCTCAACCCGCAAGTGGAGCAGGGGGATCGCAGCTATCAGGTGATGGGCGACGTGCTGCTCGACTATCGCAACTACCTGGAGCTGGAGATCGAGGTGCAGCGCGGCGCCGATGGCTGGCTGCGGGCCGAGAGCGGCGCGCTCTCCACCGGCGAGGCGATCGGTACCGGTCAGGCCATCCTCTTGATGGTGCTGATCAGCTGGGAGGAGGAGTCCCGCCGTCTGCGCGGCAAGGACATCGCCCCCTGCCGTCTGCTGTTCCTCGACGAAGCGGCGCGGCTTGATGGCAAATCCATCGCCACCCTGTTCGAACTGTGCGAGCGGCAGGACATGCAGCTGCTTATCGCCGCGCCCGAGAACATCAGCCCCGAGAAGGGCACCACCTACAAGCTCATCCGCAAGGTGCAGGGCAAGCACGAGCACGTGCATGTGGTGGGTCTGCGTGGCTTCGGCTTCGCCGACGACAAGCTCATCGCCTGACAGAGGCTGACGGACGAGGTATGAAAACGGGAGGCTTGGCCTCCCGTTTTGTTTGGAAACTGTGGCAAAGTAGCGGCGCGGCCCTGGCAGGCCGGCATCACGCCGGTTTGCTTACAACCGGCGCCGCTTTATTGGCATCGAAACCCCGCAGGGGAGCAAGGACAAGGCACATGGTTGAAAAGGGGCAATTTTTGCGAAAGGGGCTGCTGCTGCCGCTCACCGTGCTGCTGGCCGCCTGCAGCAGTCGCTATGACGAGAGCCACGGCGGTAGCTGGCGCGGCTATAGCGAGACGGGGCTCGCCTCCTACTACGCCGACCGCTACCACAACAAGCGCACCGCCAGCGGCGAGCCTTACCAGCGCCACGCCAACACTGCCGCCCACATGGAGCTGCCCTTCGGCGCCATGGTGCGGGTCACCAACCTCGCCAACGGCAAGAGCGTGGTGGTCAGGGTCAACGACAGGGGCAATTTCCCCCGCGGGCGCATCATCGATCTCTCCAAGGCGGCGTTCAGCGCCATCGGCAATCCCCGCGCCGGGCTTATCAAGGTCAGGATTGAGGTGCTCTAGTAACCGGGTCTGCATGTGCTGGTGCCCCTCCATACCCGAGCCGCTGGAAGAGGGCGCTTCCCAGTGATCGCGGGCCATCTTCTTCATTCCAGTGGTGATGTTGCCAACACGACTTCCCATTTTCCGGTGTGCCATTAAGATAGCCAAACGAAAATCAGGGAGTCTTTGCCATCTGGCGGCAATCGGTCAGGCGGGCATCGGGCAGGAGCAGGGGAGGTTGAATGCATATGGAACACCCCTTGCCGTGGGTGGAGGCGATCATGTCTCCCTTCAAAGGGGTGACAGGGGAGGATTTCACCGGCGTTTGCTGCAACCGGGCATGGCATGGTGTGTGAGACACCCCTTCAACCCCCTGCCCATGCTTCGCCGCTAAGGAGCAGGCTATAAAGAGAGACCTCATTCACAGGGAGGATCAGAACATGACTGACAAGCGCGCCATTCAGGCAGCGGCCATCCCCGAGCACAAGGCAAAGTCCCTTTATCCGGAGCCCTTTGCCTCCCTGGTCAAGCACCGCACCCGGCGCAGGCTGGGGGATCATTTCGGCCTCGCCAATTTCGGGGTCAATCTGACGACCCTGGCACCGGGGGCCATCTCGGCGCTCAAGCACCATCACGGCCTGCAGGACGAGTTCGTCTATGTGCTCTCGGGCAATCCCACCCTGCGCCACGGTGAGGAGGAGTACCGGATGTCGCCAGGGGAGTGCATCGGCTTCAAGGGTGGCAGCGGCCTGGCCCACCAGTTGCTCAACCACGGTGAAGTGGACGCCGTCTATCTCGAGGTGGGGGACAGGCTACCAGGGGACACCGTCGACTATCCCGATGACGATCTGGCCCTGGTACAGGGTGCCGATGGCGCCTGGTCAGCCAGACACAAGGATGGCAGCCCCTACTAGGGGCGCCTCTTCACGCAATGAGAGAGACTTCCATGGTGTTCAGCCCCTTTTCTGCTGTCAGGGCAGAGGATTTTCTGCCGCTGCTCAACGATAAGACGCTGCGCAAGCACCTGATCCCTCACCCGCTTTTCGATGTGGCCGGGGTGCGCGACTGGATGGCGCACAAGCTGGGAGTCGACGCCCGGCCAGGCTGCCGCGTGCGCGCCATCTTCCTTGACGGCACCCTGGTGGGATGGTGCGGCATCCAGCCCGCTAACGAGGAGGTGGAGCTTGCCATTGTGCTCGCCAGGGCCGGCTGGGGAAGCGGCGTGGCGATTTTCAACGAGATGATGGGGTGGGCGAGGGAGCTTGGCCATCGGACGATCCTCTTTCACCTGCTGGATACCCGCCCGCCTTACCGCTCCCTCGCCAGACGGGCCATCTGGGTGAGGAAAACACGCCTGGGCGAATACCCCTTCACTACCTATTGCCTTGACGTTGAATCCTGGTCTGCAGACCCTTAGCCAGGGGGTTGCAAGCCGTGCCGCCTCCTAGCGGGTCACGTTGACGCCCTTTGCGCAATGACCCCTCCCGCTCGTTTGTTCCTCTGTGCACGGCGTGGTGAACACTGTGTTCATTCTGCCCCCCTATATGGCCCCCACCGTCCTGCCTACACTGGGCAACTTCTGATGGGGGTATCCGGCACTATAAATAGCTGTCCAGGCTGCACTCTCTAGTGTGTTGACGATGTACAACGGAGAAAACTGGATGAAAAAAGAGACAGACAAACTGGTGTCGATCGCCGTGCTGAAAGCCCGCGCCGGCATGAGAGAGGCACTGCGCCGCGAGCTGCTCAAGCTCATTGCGCCGACGCGGCGCGAGCCGGGCAACCTGGATTACGTGCTGTTTGAACTTCAGGACGAGCCGGGCACCTTCTATATGCGCGAAGCGTTCATCAATCAGGCCGCGCTGGACAGCCACTGCCAGACGGACTATTTCCAGGCCTTTGCCGCCCAGGCCGAGGTGCTGCTGGCAGAGCCGCTGCGGCTGATTTTTATGGAGGAGGTGAGCCCCCCTTAAACACATCGGGCCCAAGGTCGGCCCGATTTCTTCCCATGCCCGGTGCCGCACCAGACGCTATCCCCCGTCATCTTTCCCTTGATTTGCTTTCCTCCATCCTCCGACGAGGGACGTCTCATCACACTTATGCCACCTGTTTGTACCTGCAACCTTTTCATCTCCAGATTGTTTAGTAAGATACCCAAATGAAAATCAATATTGGGGCCAAACCCCGCAGCATCGTCACCATCGCGGGGGCTGTGATGTGGGTATTGGCCGTCATGGCGCCGAACAGATCAGAGGGATGAAATGGAGATAACACTGGCAGGGATCCCGCCAAGTGAGTTTGAACAGCGCTTTGCGGCCGTCAAAGAGGGGATCTTTCCCTATGTCGAGGCTGTGTTTGGCTGGGATGACGAGATGCAGCGTGAGCGGTTGACCAGCGAATATGAGCCGCACTGGTTTTCGTGGATCCTGGTAGAGGGCGAGCGAGTCGGCCTGCTCTGCTGCAAGCCATACGAGGATGCGCTGCACGTCCATCTGCTGATCATCTTCCCTCGCCATCAGGGCCGGCAGCTTGGTTCTGCCGTCATGGCGCAACTGCAACGGGAAGCGGCATGTGAGGGGAGGGTGCGGGTGACCCTGTCGAGTTTTACCGCCAATCAGGGGGCGATGCGGTTTTATCAGCGCCTCGGTTATCAGGTGGTGGCGGAAGAGCCGGCGTTCGTCTCTTTGTCCCGGCCGGTGACGAGAGAAGAGTCATGGGGTACCCATGGTTGAGGGAGCGTATTGATGGCAAGGCTGGATATTTTAACGGTTCCCGACCCCAGGTTGAGAGTCAAGGCCGAGCGGGTTGAGGATATTGCGGCCGTGCAAGGCCTGATCGATGACCTGCTGGAGACCCTCTATGCCACCGACAATGGTATTGGTCTCGCCGCCACGCAAGTGGGGCGCAAGGAGGCCATCGTCATCATCGACCTGTCGGAAAAACGGGATCTGCCGCTGGTATTGATCAATCCGCAAGTGATAAGCGGCACTGACCCGGCGCTTGGCCAGGAGGGGGGTCTGTCCGTACCCGATTATTACGCCCACGTCGAACGTTACAGCACAGTGGTGGTGTCGGCGCTGGATCGTCATGGTTCGCCTATCACCCTGAAGAGCAGCGATTTCCTGGCCATCGTGTTGCAGCATGAGATCGATCATCTGCAGGGAAATCTGTTTATCGATTATCTCTCGCCGCTCAAGCGCACTATGGCGTTGAAGAAGGTAAAAAAGCACCTCAAGGTGACATGACGCGATATTTCATGCGGCACGTTACATAACCATTTGATTATCTGCACAGGATGACGGGGTAACCATGTACAAGGTTGGTATTGTTTTATTTGATGATTTCACCGATGTGGATTTTTTCTTGGGAAAGTGCGAACAAGTCCTTGATGTGAGATCATGAACCCCACTTGGCATCAGGGATGAGGTTCAGCATGAGTCACCAGCTCACCTTCGCGGACTGCGAGTTCAATGGCAAACGCCGTAAAACCCGTAAAGAGATATTCTTGGCTCGCATGGAGGCTGTGCTCCCATGGCCAAGGATGCTGGGGGTCATCGAACCCGTCTATCCCAAAGCTGGTAACGGGCGTCGTCCCTACCCACTCGATACCATGCTCCGCATTCACTGTATGCAGCAGTGGTACAACCTCAGCGACGGCGCCATGGAGGACGCACTCTACGAAATTGCCTCAATGCGTCTGTTTGCCAAACTCTCCCTGGACCAGGCTATCCCTGAC
>NZ_NEVB01000016.1:0-5267 GCF_002259925.1 Aeromonas sp. A35_P
ATGTTAGACATATCTTTAAACCTGTATTCAAAATAATTACTTATGCTTTTCAGCGGATAAAGCTCAAAAAACGGGATTAACTTATGAACAACAGGAAAAGATGTAAAACATCATATTCATTGACATAACTATCGCCCTTTCAAGCTGGTTGAGATTATACGTGGCTTTGGGGATTACGCAAACAATTTGTGCCCTGCCACGGCAGGGCACAAACGTTACAGCGTAGGTGCTTCCAGTGCCTGAACCAGGGCTTTGAGGAAGCGTGCCGCCTCGCCGCCGGTACAGGCTCTGTGGTCGAATGTCATCGACAGTGGCAACGCTCTGACCGGGCGCGCCTCCCCATGGATAAACACCACCTTCTCGAACAACTTGCCCGCGCCAATGATGGCCACCTGGGGCGGCGTCACGATCGGGCTGGCATAGCGGCCCGCGATGGCGCCGAAGTTGGTGAGGGTGATGGTCGCCCCCTGCAGCATCTCGCGCGGTACGGCGCGCGCCTTCACGTCGGCGATCATGCGATCCAGCCCCTGGCGCAAATCGGCCCCTTCCCGCTCGGCCACGTTCTCCATTACCGGCACGTAGAGCCCATGCTTGGAATCCACCGCAATGGCCACGTTGACCTCCCTGAACAGCCGTCTTGAGAGGGTGTCGCCGTCAAACCAGGCATTCATGGAGGGCTCGGCCCGACAAGCTACACCGATGGCCTTGATGAGCCTTACAGTAACGTCTTCATCGGGGCGCCAGTGGCGCAAGTCCACCTCGTCGGTGATGCTGACCGGCACCACCGTCTGGTGCGAGAGTTCCATCGCCTTGGCCATGGCCCGGCGCGAGCCCTTGAGGAACTCGTTGCCGCTGCTCTGCTGGGCTTCGAACGCTTGCTGCACGTCCTGCTCGGTCACCATGCCGGCACTGCCGCTGCCCTTTATCCGCTCGATGTCGAGCCCCAGTTTCTGGGCCAGCAGGCGCACCGCCGGCATGGCCTGCACCAGGACGCCGCCGGGGGCGATGGCGCCCACCACGAAGTGATCCTCGATATGCTGCTGATGGGCGTTGACCTTGCCGACCACGGTGCCGTCATCCTCACCGCCTTCGAACTCCACCAGCGGCGCACCTATGTGCAGGATGTCCCCCTCGGCACCACACAGCCTGGCGATGACCCCCGCTACCGGCGAAGGAACATCCACCAGCGCCTTGGCCGTCTCTACCGACAACAACACCTGGTCGACACTCACTGTATCGCCGGCGCTGACCTTCCATTCGACGATCTCGGCTTCGGCCAAGCCTTCACCCAGATCCGGTAATTTGAAAAATTTCATAGCCACTGGTTCTCCATCAGCTGATGAGCCGCATCGGCAATGTCCTGCTCGGTGATGAGGTAATACTCTTCGTTGCGGTAGTAGGGGACGGCGGCGTCCACCCCGGTAAGCCGTCTGGGCGGAGCCTTGAGGGAGGTCAGCGTCTCCTCGGTGACCCGTGCCACGATCTCGGCGCCGACTCCGAAGCTGCCGCACGCCTCGTGCACCACCAAGAGGCGGCCGGTCTTGCGCACCGATGCCAGTATGCTCTCCATGTCCAGCGGCTTGATGGTGGCCAGATCCAGCACCTCGCACTGGATATCCTGCTCCCCCAGCAGGTTCGCTGCCCGCATCACCTCCTGGATGCAGGCCCCCCAGGCGACGACCGTGAGGTCGCGGCCGGGACGCAGGGTGAAGCAGACACCCAGCGGCAGGCCTATGCCGTCATCCACCACGTCGGACTTCATGGAGCGATAGATGCGATCGGGTTCGAAGAACATCACGGGATCCGGGTCACGAATGGCCGACAGCAGCAGGCCATATGCCCGTTTCGGGCTGGAAGGGATCACCACTCGCAGCCCGGGAATGTGGGCAAACAGGGCTTCTACGCTCTCGCTGTGGTGCTCGGGGGAGTGAATGCCGGCGCCGTAGGGGGAGCGGTAGACGATAGGACAGGTGATGCGGCCCCGGGTGCGATTGCGCATCCGCGCCGCCTGGCAGATGATCTGCTCCATGCCCGGGAAGATGAACCCCTGAAACTGGAATTCGGCCACGGGTTTGAGCCCCTGGGTGGCCATGCCGACCGCCACCCCGGCGATCAGCCCTTCGGCCAGCGGCGTGTCGATCACCCGCTTGAAGCCGAACTTGTCGCGCAGGCCCACGGTAGCGCGAAACACCCCGCCGTTGACCCCCACATCCTCGCCGAGTACCACCACATCCGGGTCCCGTTCCATCTCGTGATGCAACGCCAGATTGACGGCCTCGAGCAACGTCATATCACTCATGCTTCCTCCCCGCGGTGCTGCTGCATGCCCTTGGCGATGATGCGCTGGCGCTGCGTGCGGTAATCCTTCGGCAACTCGGCAAACTGATAGTCGAGCAGGGTTTCCGGGGCCTGCGCCGCCGTTCCTTCATAGACGGCCACGGCGCGTTCGACCTCGCGGGCCGCCTCTGCCAGCAAAGCCTGCTCCTGCTGCTCGTCCCACCAGCCCTGTTCAAACATGAACTGGCGCAGCCGCTTGACCGGCTCCTTGGCCCAGGCGGCTTCCACCTCGGCCGCTTCCCGATAGCGGGTCGCATCGTCGGCCGTGGTGTGATCCCCCAGCCGGTAGCTCACCGCTTCGATCAGGGTCGGCCCCTTGCCGCTGCGGGCGCGTTCGACGGCGCTGCGGGTGGCCTCATAAACGGCGACCACGTCGTTGCCGTCCACCTGGATGCTGCGCACGCCGGCCCCTATGCCCTTCTGGGCCAGGGTGGGGGCGCTCGACTGCAGCTTGCGCGGCACCGAGATGGCCCACTGGTTGTTGTTGATGATCATCACCATGGGCAGGTGCCAGACGCCGGCACAGTTGAGCCCCTCCAGGAAGTCCCCCTTGGAGGTGCCACCATCGCCGATGGTCACCACGGCGACCCTGGGTTGATTGCGCAGTTTGAAGGCCGCGGCGATGCCGGCGGCATGGGTGATTTGGGTAGCGATAGGGACGCAGATGGGAAGGTCCTCGGAGAGTTCACCGTCGGCCTTGTAAAAGACGCTGCCGCGCTCGTCCCCCCCCCCAGTACTGCAGGTTTTTCTCCATGGGCACACCCCGCACATAGAGGGTGGGCATGTCCCGGTAGTAGGGCACGTAGACATCCTGCGGCTGCATAGCGAGCCCGACGCCTATCCCGACCGCTTCGGCCCCCAGATGGGAGGGAAACGTGCCGAGCTTGCCGGTTCGCTGCAGCGCGATCGCTTTCTTGTCATAACTGCGCACCATCACCATGTTTCGGTAGAAGGTGTGCAGCATCGCCTTGTCCAGCCAGGTCGGTAGTGTGGCGACCGGGCGCCCTTCCTCATCGAGGTAACGAAGGAAAGGGATGTCGACATGGGTCATAACTGGCTCCTTGCCGTTGTCAACGTCACCACCATGAGGTGACCCTTTGAATGTAAATAGATTGTTAACCAAAGGGCAATGAGATTTAGCCAGGTAAGACCAGTAGAAACTTCTTTAATTTCAAAAAGAAGCTGGATTTTTCGGCTGAAAGAAAACGAAACAGGGAGCCACGTCGGGCTCCCTGTCAGGGCGGAGCGGGAGCACCTGGGGTTCCCGCTCCGAGCTGCACGCCCGGCAAGGCCAGCGGCAGCCTGAGATTGTCATCAGAGGTCGCGCCGGGTTACTCCCACAGCCGGGTAGGCACCACCAGCAACACGGTGCGCTGGCCGATGGCCACGTTGGCGTTGGGGAACACCACCGCTTCCCGCGGTTTCTCTACCGTGTAGCGCAGTTCGCCATCCTCGGCCAGCACGAAACCCTGGGGAAATTCGGTGAAATTGTCCACATCGCTGGCAAACAGGAAACGAAACTGCTCCGAGCGTTTGTTGATCACCCGATCGATGGCAAAGATGGTGAAGTCATCCGCTCGCCAGGGCTCCAGCGCCACCTCATCCCGGGTCACCAGATCCTGCAGCGCCTGCCGGGTCTCGATGAAACGGGTCATGTCGTTCTCGCCAAACGGGCGCACCTTGCCCAGCTCCACCGTGAAGGCGTGAGCGCCATGGCGATGGGAGCTGTAATAGCTGAAGGTGGTGGTGGGGCCGCTGGAGAGCAGAATGGTGCGCACGCCGCAGGCACCGAGAAACTGTACCTGCTCCTTGCAGTGAGGCCGCTCGTGGGGGAAGGGGTAGACGGCAAACTTCTCGTGGCGCGAGCCGCGAATGGCGGTGTGCAGATCGTAGTGGTAGCGAGGCCTGGCCGCGTCGGCAAAGAAGCGGCTCACATACTGCTCGAGGCGCATGGCGCGGATCCGCTCCTGGTTGCAGAGCCCCTCCCCCTTGCTGTGGGCGCCGGAGAAGAGCCGGTTCATGTTCTCCTCCACTTCCCGCACACCCAGGTTCATGGCTGCCGGGTTGCCGAACAGGAACAGTACCCGATGGCGGGCCTTGAGCTCACCGCAGAGCAGGCGGCTCAGCAGCTGGTTGCAGATCTCGATGGGCGCGGTTTCGTTGCCGTGAATGCCGCAGGAGAGCACGATATCCTTGCGCCCACCGGGTTGATCACCGGCCCCGGAGGCGGGCTCGAGGCAGAGCACGCCGGTATCCCAGACACTCACCCTGTCGCCATTGGCCAACGCATAGGAGAAGGGCTCAAGCTGCCACTCGTGGCGGCGGGTCAGAGCCAAAAAGTCATGCTGGGGAATCATCCATCTCACCCTTTTGTCAGGAACGCTATGGGCGGATTATACGCAAGGCGCTTCGGCTTAAAATCAATTTTTAAACAAATTCAAACAGTAATGTTACAAGTTTGAGTGTGGAGCAGGATCGGGGCGTGGGGAACAGAGAGAGGTCGGCACAGAGCCGTGAGGGAAGAAATGGGGTAAGGCGATCAGCGTGAAGCAGCTGATGAACAGGGCAATCCATCAACCCGTGACGACGGCGGTCTGCGGCCGTGGATCAGCAAAAAAACGAGGCATCCTTGCCCGGCAGATCAACCACGCCAGAACGGCTTGGTGGTCTCTTGATAACGATCGGCTTCGTTCAGACCGATGTCCTTGAGCAGATATTCGGGCAGCTCGGAGAGCTGGCGACGGCTGCGGCTGCGTTCCAGCCAGGTCAGTACGGTCATTTTGACGCGAGCAACCAGATTCAGTTGGCTGGAATGCTGGTAACCGGCGGCGGTATAAGTCATGTTGGCCATGATATGGCTCCTCTGTAGGGTGTCTGCGCGGGTGCAAATTTGTTGCGCAAAGCTTAGTCAGGGGGTATGGCCGACTCAA